>CAIXDD010000461.1 GCA_903918155.1 uncultured Hyphomicrobiales bacterium | reverse complement strand
GCGGCTGATTCGTCGCTTGCGCGCCCGCCGGAGCCGTCATGTCCAAGCCTTGCATGTCCAATCCTTGCACCTCCAATTCCGCGTCGCGGATTCCGTTCTGGCCGTCGATGCCGATCTCCTTCAGGCCGCTGGCCTGCGGCCTGGCGCTGGGAATTTTGGGCGCCGGCTCCGCCGTGGCCGCGAATTTCGAATTCCTCGCCGCGCCCGAAATCGAGTTGAACCGCGTCTATCGGCTCGACAAGCTGTCGGGCGAGATCGGCGCCTGCCAATATGGCGACAAGGAAGGCACGATCGGCGTGACGCTGTGCTATCCGCCCGGGGAAGGCGCGAAGGGCCAGCCGCCGTCGCTTTATGCGCTCGTCGCCTCCCGGCATGAGCGGGAGGGCGGCGTCTTCCGGGTGGACCAGCGCACCGGCGTGATGTCCATCTGCTATGTGCTGAAAGCCGAAGTGGTCTGCACGCCGCCGGGGAAATAAGCGCCCGCGCGCCGTCCCGCGATTGCCACAGACGCCCGTTCGGGCTATCCGGCCCGACGCCTTCAGTGAGGAAAGCCATGTCCGCCGAGGATCTGAAACGCCAGGCCGCCGCAGAGGCGGTCCGATTGGTCGAGGGCGGCATGCGGCTGGGGCTTGGCACGGGCTCCACGGCCAAACATTTCGTCGATCTGCTCGCTGAGCGCGTGCGCCAGGGGCTCAAGGTGGTGTGCGTGCCGACGTCGGAGGCCACGCGCGCGCAGGCCGAAAGCCTCGGCGTGCCGCTCGCCACGCTCGACGAGGCGCCCGAACTCGATCTCACGGTGGACGGCGCGGATGAATTCGATCCCGCCCTGCGATTGGTGAAGGGCGGCGGCGGGGCGCTCTTGCGCGAAAAGATCGTCGCGGCCGCCTCCGCGCGCATGGTGGTGATCACCGACGAATCCAAGCGCGTCGACCGGCTCGGCCGCTTTCCCTTGCCGGTGGAGGTGACGCCCTTCGGGCTTGAGGCCACGCGCCGGGCGATCGCGCGCGCGCTCGCCGCCAGCGGCTGCGCCGGCGAGATCATTTTGCGCCGCAAGCCGGACGGACATGTTTTCGTCACGGATGGCGGGCACTTCATCTTCGATTGCAAGCTCGGCGTCATTCCCGACGCCGAGTCCCTGGCCGATCTTCTCGCGCGCATTCCCGGCGTGATGGAGCACGGCCTGTTTCTGAACATGGCGAATGCGGTGATCGTGGCCGGCGCGACCGGCGTGACCATCGTCGGCGATCCCGCCGCACGCGCCCCCAAATGAGGAGAAAGACATTGACCCAAGCCCGCAGGTTCGCGACCCCGCTTCAGCTCCGCGCGCGTTCGGTCGCCTCGCTCGTCGCGGCTCTCCTCGCGGCGGCTTCGCCCGGCGTCGTCGCGCCGGCGCTTGCGCAGCAGGGCGCGCAGGCGCCGTCCTCGCAAGCGCCTTTCGGACAGGTCGCGCCCGGATCGGCGCCGTCGGGGCAAGCTGCGCAGCCTTCCGCCGCGCAGATCTCGGCCGCGCATCTGGACGCGGCCCGCGAGGTCGTCGCCTTGTCGGGCATCGCGCGCACGTTCAACGTCATGGTGCCGCAGCTCGCCGAACAGACTTTGGTCACCATCACGCGCACGCGCCCTGAAGTGCGCAACGATCTCCTCGCCGTGCTCAGCGCGATCCGCCCCGAATTCGAGAAGCGCAGCGTGTTGATGGTGGATTCCACCGCGCGCGCTTTCGCGGGCGTGATGAGCGAGCAGGATTTGAAGGATACGGCCGCCTTCTTCAAGAGCGGGGCCGGGCAATCTTATGTGCGCATGCAGCCGATGGTGATCGACCAGATGGTCGTGTCGCTGGATGCGTGGAACCGTCAGATGTCCATCGACCTGATGACGCGCGTGCGCGAGGAATTGCGCAAGAAGGGCCATACGATCTGACGCGGGCGGGGCGCGAGGCGATGAGCGAGTTCGACACAGACCTGTTCGTGATCGGCGCGGGCTCGGGCGGCGTGCGCTGCGCGCGCATCGCGGCCGGCTATGGCGCTCGCGTGATGGTGGCGGAGGAGCATCGCATCGGCGGCACCTGCGTGATCCGCGGCTGCGTGCCCAAGAAGCTTTACGTTTACGCCAGCCGCTTCGCCGATGATTTCGCCGACGCCGCCGGCTTTGGATGGACGATCCCGCAAAAACCCGTCTTCGACTGGGGTGCGCTCGTCGCCGCCAAGGAGAAAGAGATCACGCGCCTGTCGGGCCTCTATCGCAAGGGGCTGGACTCCGCCGGCGTCGCGGTGGCGGAAAGCCGCGCCGTCGTGGAGGGGCCCCATCATGTGCGCCTGCTCGCCGACGGACGCCTGATCGGCGCGAAGCATATTCTCGTGGCCGTGGGCGGCGCGCCGGTGAAACAGCCCCACGTTCCGGGCGTGGAGCACGCCATCACGTCGAACGAGATTTTCGACCTGCCGGACTTTCCCCAGCGCCTGCTCATCGTGGGCGGCGGCTATATCGGCGTGGAATTCGCCAGCGTCTTCGCCCGGCTCGGCGCCAAGGTGACCATGTGCATGCGCGCCGACAATGTGTTGCGCGGCTTCGATGGGGAGATCCGCGCCGCGCTGCGCGACGCCATGATCCATGCGGGCGTGACGTTCCATTTCGGCGCGCTGCCGGAGGCGATCGAAAAGACGCCCGCCGGGCTGCGCGTGCGGCTCAGCGACGGGCGAAGCGTGGAGGTCGACCAGGCGATGCTCGCCACCGGGCGCGATCCGCACACCAGGGGCCTCGGGCTGGAGAGCGCCGGCGTGGAGCTGGCGCCCAATGGCGCGGTGAAGACGGACGCGCTGTCGCGCACGAGCGCGCCTTCGGTCTTCGCCGTCGGCGACGTGACGGACCATATCAATCTCACGCCGGTCGCGATCCGCGAAGGCCATACGCTCGCCGATCGCCTGTTCGGCGGCAAGGACGTGGTGTGCGACCATGCGGATGTGGCGACGGGCGTGCACACGACGCCCGAGATCGGCACGGTCGGCCTGAGCGAGGAGGCCGCGCGCGCGGCCTTCCGGATCGTCGATGTCTACAAGACGAATTTCCGCCCCATGCGCGCCACGCTGTCGGGGCGCG
>CAIXDD010000460.1 GCA_903918155.1 uncultured Hyphomicrobiales bacterium | reverse complement strand
TCTGCGCCATCGGTTCAAGCGATGGTCGGCGGGGCTTTGCGTCGCCCTGGGCCTGGCCATCGCATCAGGCTGCGGCAAGGATCAAGGATATAGCGGGCCTCCTCTGGCCGAGCAGCTCGACGCCAATGACGCGCCGACGTCGCCGCCAGGCGCTCCGCGCGACCCGGCCGCAGCGCCGGCGCAGGCCTCGCATGCGGAGCAGGCTTCGGCTGTCGCGCAAGCGTTTTCGGACAAGCCGATTCTTCCTGATCAGTTTCGCCGCGGAGACATCCAGTTCAGCGCCGGGGGTTTCGTGAAGCGTCCCCCCCTCGCGCCGCCTCCAAGGTCGGAGCCTGCGGCGCCGGCGGGCCCTTATCTTGCGCAGCCCGCGCCCCGGCCCGCGCAGCCCTTCGCAGGCCGCACGGAACTGGCGAGCTTCGATCATTCGCCATTCCCCTTCAACGGCGCGCGCCCGAACGCGGACGGGCCGTTCTTCAGCGTGAGAGAGCAAGGCCGGCTCGGCCATCGCACCTCAAGCGGCCGCGTCTATTGGGCGCATGAGACCTACAATGAGCGCCGCTCGCTCTTGCATGTGCCGGAGGGATTCGATCCCGATCGACCCTCCGTCCTGGTGCTCTTCTTCCACGGCCACCGGGCTCGATTGGAGCGGGACATTCGCGACCGCTATCTGATCGCCGATCAGATTACGGCGTCCGGAATGAACGCCGTCGTCGTCGCTCCGCAATTCGCCGTCGAGGCCAATGATTCAAGCATCGGGCGGTTTTGGGAGGCGGGCTTCATGAAGCTCTACCTCGACGAAGCCGCGCAGAAGCTCGCCCGGATGATGGGCAGATCCGATAAGCGTCCGGCCTTCGAGCGCATGCCCATCGTCGTCGTAGGTTACAGCGGCGGGTTTGAGCCTGCGGGGCAGGCGCTGACCAATAGCGGCGTCCGTGAGCGGATCCGCGGCGTGGTTTTGCTGGATGCGGCCTATGGGCGCTTCGACGCCTTCGCTCAATGGATGCAAACGACGCCGCAGGGATTTTTCGTGAGCGCCTACACATCCTCGACCGCGCGCGGCAATCGACATTTGATGGAGGCGGCCATCGAGGCGGGGCAGAGCCCCCGCACGCAAATGCCCTCCCAATTGAAGCCTGGCGCCCGCATCTTCCTTTCCGTTCCCGTATCTCATGAAAGCTACGTGACGCAGGCGTGGGCGCCATATCCTCTAGCCGACCTGCTGCGTCGCCTGCCTGATCTTCCGCAGCGCAAAAACGCTGAGCCTCAAGCCACATCCAGTGTACCGACCCGCGCCCGCAATTGACATAGTTTGGACGGGTCCTTCACTAGGGTCTGCATAAAGACCGATCGATAAGGAGTTTAGTCGTGCATGTTTTTTCAAAGCCGTCGCGGCGCGATCTGATGACGCTCCTGGCGGGCTTTGCCGTCAGCCCATTGGCCGCGGCGACGCAAGCGCATCTGAACGACGTGGCGCGATATCTCGCCGGCCTGCCTGTGGATGATTCGTCGCCGCTCGCGCCGTTGACCAATGAGCCGGGCTGGCGCAGTCATGCGCAGCAGCTGAACGCCGCATGGTCGCGATTGGAGACCAATCAGCTTTCCAAAATACGCGCCTGGTCGTCGGAGCATGTGACGACCGCCAACGAAACGCTGCTTTATATGTTCAGCGGGCCCGACTATCTTTATGCGAGAGCCTTTTATCCGAAGGCGCGCACCTATGTGCTGGCGGGCCTCGAACCGCCCGGCGCCGTCCCAAACCTTCTCAATATGACCGCCGCGACGCGTCAACGCGGATTGGAGAATCTGCGCCAGTCGATGAAAACGCTTCTCGCCGCGACCTTCTTCGTCACGGCGGACATGCAGAAGGAGCTGAACGGCCAAGGATTCCTCGGCGCCTTGCCGGTGTTTCTCGTATTCCTCGCGCGGTCCGGCATGGAGATACGCGGCCTCGATTATTTACGGATGACCGATGACGGAATCGCTGAAACAGTCGCCGCTCCGCCCTCGATCCGTCCATCCGGCTTGAAAATCACCTTTTATGATCGCGAAGCCGCAACCGAGCGCGCCCTTTACTTTTTCAGCGTCGATCTGGTCGATGCGAGCCTGCATGCGGGCTTCGTGAAATTTCTCAGATCGCAGGGGCCGTCGGACACATTGTTCAAAAGCGCGTCCTATCTCGTGCATAGCGCGAACTTCTCCAAGATCAGAAACCTCCTGCTAGAGCGCAGTCGCCGCATCATTCAAGACGACACCGGCGTGCGCCTCGATGACTACGACAAGAACGAATGGCGATTGCGCCCCTTCGGTCGCTATTCGACGCCGATCCCTATCTTCAAGGACATGTATCAACCATCCATGGCGCGCTTTTTTGCGGAGCAGAAAGCGGAGCCGCTTTCTTTCCACCTCGGCTATGGTTCGGGATCGAGCAACATTCTTCTCGCCACGCGCAGATAGGGCTGCGTTTTATGTCTTAATGAGATCACGTAAATATTCAGGCCTCGCGGCGCCGGCGCGAGCGTGAAACGAAGGCGATCCATGGAACGGTCGCGCCTCAAAAACAGATGCGCGCGACCTTCTAAGATTTGCCCGGATTGCGCCCCGGAAACGCTATGCCGACGTCTTCACCATATTCCAGCCGGTGCAAGGCGTTCACGTAATCATCGATATTCGCGCCGGTGAAATCGCCCGGCCGCCATGTCGGATATTTGTGCCGCAGCCCGCCGTCGACGGGAATGTCGACGCCCGTGATGACGGCGGATTCGTCGGAGGCGAGGAAGACCGCCGCCCAGGCGATGTCGGAGGCGCGGGGGAAGCGGCCAAGGGGAATGTTCTTCAGATAATCGTCGCGCGAATATTGAGGGCGACCCTTCACCCGCTTGAACGCGCCCTCTTCCGCCTCCGTCTTCATCTTCGTCCACAATTGGTGCTCGACCGAACAGGGCGTGATCGTATTGACCCGCACGCCCCACTCGGCCAGCTCCATCGCGGCGGAACGCGCAAAATTGAGCAAGCCGGCCTTGGCGGTCGCATAGGCCGAGGCTTCCGCCTGCCCGAAATGCGCCGTCGTGGACAGAAGATGAATGATGCTTCCCGCGATCCCCTGATCGATCATTCTGCGCGCGGCGTATTTCGTCGTGAGAAGGCCTGCGGTGGGAAAACTCGCGATCGCCTCGCGCCACGCATCCACGTCCATGTCGAGGACGGAGGACCAATGCACTTTGCCCGCCATATTCATCACGATGTCGATGCGCCCGGTCTTTTCGGCGAGCTCATCCACCGCCGCGCGGACGTCGGCTTCCTGCGTGGCGTCGCCTTGCGTGGGAAAAGCCGAAAACCCCTTCGACGTGATGAAGCGGCAAGTCGCCTCCGCGGCCTCGCGATTGGCGTCGCAAACGAGCACCTGCGCGCCCTCGCGCGCCATGAAATAAGCGGTCGTCCCGCCGATGTTCGGCCCCGCCCCGAAAACGAGCGCCGATTTTCCCGCAAGCCTGCCCATGTCTTTCCTCACGCGTCAGAACAGCCGCAGGCGAAGCCCATGATATGGCCGCAGGCCTTCATCTCGCGCACGATCGCCGATTCGTTCGCATGACGTTCGGCGATGACCTCCGGGTCGCTCGCCGCGGGAATCGGCTTGCGCTCGTAAAGCTGTCGCACATAGCCGCTGTCTTCGATATGGCGCAGATGATGAAGGTCCCAAAGCTCCATGGGATTGACCTTCTGCGCGTCCGCATCCTCGTGCTTGGCCTCCTCATAGACATTCGAGATGGCCTTGAGGCTTGGATAGAGGCAGGGCTCGAGATCATTCTTGAGGGAATTATAGATGTAAGCCGCCTGATGCCGGTTGAGCTGGCCTTCCTTCGTATAGCGCCGCATGATGATGTCGATGCTCTTCTGCGGCTCCGTCTTGAAAAAATGCACGCCGTCGATGAGGCCCTTCAGCATGCGCTCGACGATGTCCGGATTTTTGCGCACGAAAACGAGATTGGAGGAAATCGTCGTGAACCAGATCATGGGCAAGGGATCGATATCGATCACCTTGAGCCCTCCCGCCTCGGCGTAGAGATGCGACGGCGCCGTCAGAAGCGCAGCGTCCACATGTCCGTCGCGCACCCAATGCCATAGCGTCGAACGCTTCGCCTTCACCTCCTGATCGCCTACGAGTTGCG
>CAIXDD010000459.1 GCA_903918155.1 uncultured Hyphomicrobiales bacterium | reverse complement strand
GATTATCTGCCCAAGCCCTTCGACCTGAAGGAACTCGTCAATATCGTGGGTCGCGCGATGAGCGAGCCACGCACCCGCGCACCCAAGGAGAAGGTCGAGGAGCTCGAGGGCATGCCTCTGGTCGGGCGTTCGCCCGCCATGCAGGAGATCTACCGCACGCTCGCGCGGCTCATGCAGACCGACCTCACCGTGATGATCACCGGCGAATCCGGCACCGGCAAGGAGCTGGTGGCGCGCGCGCTGCACGATTACGGCAAGCGCCGCGGGGGCCCCTTCGTCGCTATCAACATGGCCGCCATTCCGCGCGACCTGATCGAAAGCGAATTGTTCGGCCATGAGAAGGGCGCCTTCACCGGCGCGAACGCGCGCTCGATCGGCCGTTTCGAACAGGCCGAGGGCGGCACGCTGTTCCTCGACGAGATCGGCGACATGCCCATGGAGGCGCAGACGCGTCTCCTGCGCGTGCTGCAGCAGGGCGAATATACGACCGTGGGCGGGCGCGCGCCCATCCGCACCAATGTGCGCATCGTGGCGGCCACCAACAAGGATCTGCGCGTGCTGATCCAGCAGGGCCTGTTCCGCGAGGATCTGTTCTTCCGCCTCAATGTCGTGCCGCTGCGCCTGCCGCCGCTGCGCGAACGCGCGGAGGACATTCCCGACCTCGTGCGCCATTTCTTCAAACTCGCCGCCGAACAGGGCCTGCCGCTGAAACATGTCGACGGCGCCGCGCTGGAGCGGATGAAGCGCCACCGCTGGCCGGGCAATATCCGCGAATTGGAGAATCTCGTCCGCCGTCTCGCCGCGCTCTATCCGCAGGAGACGATCAGCGAGCAATTGGTGGAGACGGAGCTGGGCTTCGATTCCGCGCCCGCTTTCGACCGGCCCGCGCCCGCTTCCGCGCCCGGCGGGGGCTCCCCGTCCGCGCCGGCGTCGCAGGAGCCCGAAGGCTCCTCGCTCTCGCTGTCCATGGAGCATCACCTCGCCGCCTTGTTCCGCGCGCATGGGGATCACCTGCCGCCGGCGGGTCTCTATCACCGCATCCTGCGCGAAGTGGAAGGCCCGCTCCTGTCGGCCGCGCTGGCGGCCACGCGCGGAAACCAGATCAAGGCGGCGGAGCTTTTGGGGCTCAACCGCAACACCTTGCGCAAGAAGGTCCGCGACCTCGACATCCGCCTGATGCGCTCGCCGCGATAGTTGCGCTCACGTCGGCCTTGCGTCAAACTCCGTTCGTTCCATTTGATTGGATCTGATCGGCGGGCGCGGCGGAACCCATGAACGAACGTGACGCAGAGCTGGCGGACTTCCGGAGCCTGATCCGCGATCGGCTCGACGCCCTATGGCCGCAGCTGCGCGTGGTCGATGTGCGCTTGCGCCCCGATGAGGACGGCTATGGCGAGCCGGTCCTGATGGTGGATCTTATTTTCAGGGGCGGCGCGCCGAACGTCGACGCGGTGATGGACGCCGAGCGTCATCTCCACGCGCAGATTTTTGGCGCCTCCGACGCTTTTCCCGTTTTTTCATTCATTGACGAAAAAGAAGCGAGTGCATTGAGGCGTGGCGCAAGATGATGGACCCGAAAGACCGCCGCGCCTTCGCCGCCTTCGTCCTGCTTAAACTGAGGGATTAGGGCCCCTCCGGCCCCGCCGCTCGGAAAAATGTCGCAATCGGGCAACACCGTTGTATTAATGCAACGTCTTTGCCTGAGTCGCGCCGCAGCGTCCGGGCGGCGGCCGATCCTCTTCGGCCGCTCTTACAGGGTGAGCCGGTGATCGACAGCGTCGAAGACGAGGAAGGCGGGGGCAAGGGCGAGCGGCGCTGGCTGGCGCGGCTTGGCCTGGCGGCCGTCTCGATGGCTTTGGCGAGCGCCGTCTCCACCTTGCTGATCTTCGCCGATTACACGCCGATCGCGCCCACCAATCAGGTCGTGCTGATCCTGTTCGGGATCAACGCGCTCATCATCCTGTTTCTCGTCGGCATTCTCATTTCGGAATTGCGCCGGCTGGTGGCCGCGCGGCGCGCGCAACAGGCGGGCGCGCGCATCCATTTCCGCATGGTCGCGCTGTTCTCCGGCATCGCGGCGGCGCCTGCGATCCTCATCGCGCTCGTGGGATCCGTGACGCTGGACCGGGTGCTCAACCCGGCCTTCCTGCAGGACGTGCGCGGATTCATCTACACGACCGGCGAGGTGGCCCGCATTTTCCGCGAGGCGCAATGCCGCGCGCTTTTGCAGGAATCCGCGCTCACCGCGTCCGATCTGGATCGCATCGCGCCGCTGCACGGCTCCAACCGCGCGCTCTTTCTGGAATATTTTGGCGGGCGCGCGCGCATTCTGGGCTTCACGTCGGCTGCGATGATCAAGCGCGACGGCGCCGTGGTGGAATATGGCACCGCGCCCTTCTCGCGCATCGTCACGCCGGAGCCCGCCGATTTCGAAGACGCGATCCGCGACGAGCCGCTGTGCCTCGTGCTCGACGAGGGCCGCACCTTCGTCGCGCTGCGCGCCATGGCGAATTTTCCCGACACCTATGTCTATACGGCGCGCCCGGTCGATCCGCTGGCGACGGAATTTCCCACGCAGGTGCGCAACCTCACCGCGCTTTACGAAGCCTATGAAGGCCATCGCCGCAATATCCAGATCGCCTTCGCGACCATGTATGCGCTCATCGCGCTCATCATGCTCCTGTCGGCGACCTGGCTCGGCCTGTCCGTCGCCAATCGGCTGGTGCGGCCGATCCGCAGGCTCATCAACGCCACCGACGAGGTGGCGAGCGGGAATCTTTACGCGCAAGTGCCCGTGCACCGGCGCGAGGGCGACCTCGCGCATCTGGGCGAAACCTTCAACAAGATGACGTCCGAACTGCGCCTGCAGCAAAACCGCCTCATCGCGGCGAGCCGGCTCAACGACGAGCGGCGCGTCTTCACCGAGGCGGTTCTGTCGGGCGTGCCGGCGGCGGTGATCGGCGTGGATTCCCATGGCGTGGTCACCGTGCTCAATCCCTCCGCCTACAAGCTGCTGCATGAAAGCGTGGAGATGGATCCCGAAGAGGCGCCGGGGCGCCCGCTCGCCGAGATCGTGCCCGAACTGGCGCCCGCGCTTGAGGAGACGCGGCTGAGCAATATGCGCAGCTATCAGGGGCAGGTCGCCATGATGCGCCGGGGCCGCGAGCGCATTTTCAACGTGCGCGTCACCACGGAGCAATCCCAGAGCGACGAGCGCAATCAGGTCGTCACGCTCGACGACATCACCGATCTGGTGACGGCCCAGCGCACCTCCGCCTGGGCGGACGTGGCGCGCCGCATCGCCCATGAGATCAAGAATCCCCTCACGCCGATCCAATTGTCGGCCGAACGCCTCAAGCGCAAATACGGCAAGGTCATTGTCGAGGACCGCGCGGTGTTCGACCAATGCACCGACACGATCGTGCGGCAGGTCGACGACATCAAGCGGATGGTGGACGAGTTCTCCTCCTTCGCCCGCATGCCGCGCGCGCGGCTGGAGCGCGACGATCTGAACGGCTGCGTGCGGCAGGTCGTCTTCATGATGCGCGTGGGACATCCGGAAGTGACCATCGAGGAGAACCTCCCCGATCCCCCGCTGGTCACCTGTTTCGACCGGCGCCTCCTGTCGCAGGCGCTCACCAATATCGTGAAAAACGCGATGGAAGGCATTGCGGGCGATACGAGATCCGACAAGCCGGCGCCGCGCGTGCGCGTGCGCGTGTCGCGCTCGGAGGAGGGGATCGTCGCCATCGACGTGATCGACAACGGCAAGGGCTTCCCCAACGAGAACCGCCAGCGCCTGCTCGAGCCCTATATGACCACGCGCGCCGAGGGCACCGGGCTTGGCCTGCCCATCGTCGCCAAAATTCTCGAAGATCATGGCGGGGGCATCGAATTGCTCGATGCGCCCGACGGACCGGGCGCCTGGGTGCGCCTGCATTTCCCCGACCGCGGCGAGACGGCGCAGGACGCCGCCGACGCGTCATCGACCGCCGGCGGCCGCGCCGGCGCTTCAGCGTAAAATATGGAAAGCCCATGGCTGCTGACATTCTGATCGTAGACGACGAAGCCGACATCCGCGACGGCGTGGCGGGCATCCTCTCCGACGAGGGCCATTCCACGCGCACGGCGAAAAATTCCGACGAGGCGCTGGCGGTCATCGAGGCGCGCCGGCCCCATCTGGTCTTTCTCGACATCTGGATGCAGGGCTCCCGGCTCGACGGGCTGCAATTGCTGGAGATCGTCAAGGAGCAGCACCCCAGCCTGCCGGTGGTGATGATCTCCGGGCACGGCAATATCGAAACGGCGGTGTCGGCGATCAAGCTCGGCGCCTATGACTTCATCGAAAAGCCTTTCAAGGCGGACCGTCTCGTGCTCGTCGCCGACCGGGCGCTCGAAGCCTCGCGGCTGCGGCGCGAAGTGAGCGACTTGCGCGCGCGCGCCGGCGCGACGAACCGCATCGTCGGGCGCTCCTCGATCATGAATCAATGGCGGCAGGAGATCGAGCGGGTGGCCTCGGCCAATTCGCGCATCATGATCACGGGCGCCTCGGGGGCCGGCAAGGAGCTGGTCGCGCGCGTGATCCACGAGGCCTCGCCCCGCGCGCAGGGGCCGTTCGTGGCGCTCAACGCGG
>CAIXDD010000458.1 GCA_903918155.1 uncultured Hyphomicrobiales bacterium | reverse complement strand
CGCAAGCTGGTCGCCTCGCTCATCGCCTGCGCGCGCCATCCCGGCGTCGCGGCCTTGCTGTTCGCGGGCTTCCTGATGCTCGGCAGTTTCATGACCGTCTATAATTATCTCGGGTTCCGCCTGCAGGGCGCGCCCTTCCTGCTGGGGCAGGCGGTCGCGGGGCTCGTGTTTCTCGCTTATCCCATGGGCAGTTTCGCCTCCGCCTTCATGGGGGCGCTTGCGGGACGCTATGGGCGCGGGCCTGTCTTCGCGGCCTGCGTCGCCGTGATGATCGCGGGGCTTGCGCTGATGACGCCGGATTCGCTCGTCGCCATCGTCGCGGGCCTGATGGTGCTGACCTTCGGCTTTTTCGGCGCGCACGCCATCGCCAGCTCCTGGGCGTCGGCGCTGGTGGAGAAAGATCGCGCGCAGGCCTCCTCGCTCTATCTGCTGTTCTATTATGTGGGCGGCGGCGCGGCGGGGTCGGCGGGCGGCCTGTTCTGGGAGAGCCACGGCTGGGCCGGCGTGGCGCTGTTCTGCGGCGCGATGATGCTGGGCGTGTTCGCCGCCGCGCTGGCGTTGTGGAAGACGGGGCGAGGCTGAGCGCATGGAATGGCGCGACGAGGGGCTCATCATCGGTTTGCGTCGGCACGGGGAGACGAGCGTCATCCTTGAGCTGATGACGCGCGCCCATGGGCGCCATATGGGCGTGGTGAAGGGCGGGCGGTCGCGCCGGATGCAGCCCTTCCTTCAGCCCGGAAACAGCGTGGGCGCCTTGTGGCGCGCGCGGCTGGAGGAACATCTGGGCCTCCTGGCGGTGGAGCCTTTGCGCGAGCGCGCCGGCGCCTTGATCGAATCCGGGCTTGCGCTCTCGGGGCTCAATCTGATCGGCGAATGGCTGCGCCTCTTGCCTGAGCGCGACCCGCATGAAGACCTGTGGGCGCTGGCGGAGGCTTTGTGCGACCATCTCGCCGACGACCGGCGCGCGCCGGCGCTGATGGTGCGCTTCGAACTCGCCGTTCTGGCGCAATTGGGCTTCGGGCTCGACCTCGCGCAATGCGCGGCCACGGGGCGGACGGACGATCTGATCTATGTCTCGCCGCGCACCGGGCGCGCCGTGTGCGCGCAGGCGGGCGCGCCCTATGCGGAGCGCCTCCTGCCGCTTCCCTTCTTCCTGCGGCCCGGCGGGGAGCACGAATCAGAGCCCGCCCGCGGCGACGTGCTGGCGGGCTTCGCGCTCGCCGGACGCTTCTTCGCCCGCGACGTGCTGGGGCCGCGCGGCCGCGAGGAGCCGGAGGCCCGGCGGGCCTATATCGCCCGGCTGGAAGCGCTCGACCTTTGAGGATTCGAGCTTTTCGACGGTCAAGCCAGCCTTGGCAATAAACATCTGTAAAGTAATCATTTCGCTTACAAAATTACTCTGTGTTGCGCGATAGCGACAGCCATGCGGCGATCTCTCGGGTAGTTTGGGCTCAGTTAGGTCGTATTCCGATATATCGGCGCGGCCAGCTCGCAGCATGCGCTGCGGTTCGAAACTGGAGCTGGGAGTTCATTTCATGTCCGTTCGCAAACTCGCGCTGGGGTCCGTCGCCGCCCTCGCCATGGCCGTTTCCACCGGGGCGCTCGCCGCCGATCTTCCCGCCCGCGCGGCCGCGCCCGCGCCGATCGCCCTCGCTCCGGTCTTCACCTGGACCGGCTTTTACATCGGCGTGAACGCCGGCATGGCGGGCAACGAATTCCGCTATCCCTTCGGCGGCTGCATCGGCTGCAGCCCCGTCGCCCTCGAATACGACGGCCGCGCGACCATCAATTCCAACGGTTTCATCGGCGGCGGGCAGATCGGCTATAATTGGGCGTTCGGCAACGGCTTCATGATCGGCGTCGAGGCGGATTACGCCTTCGCCAATGTGGACGGCCGGCTCAATCTCGACGCCGCCCTGTCCAATGGCGCTGACACCATCGGCCTGGGTCTGGGGCTGGGCAGCGAGCTGACCTCTCTGGGCACCGTGCGCGCGCGTCTGGGCTGGGGCGCTTTCGACCGCACGCTGCTTTATGTCACCGGCGGCTGGGCCTGGGGCCGGGTGAAGAACAGCATCGATCTCGTCGTCGACGGGACGGATGAGTTCGACTTCAACCGCAATGTGAACGTGAGCGGGTGGACGGTCGGCGCCGGCCTCGAATACGCCATCACGCAGAATTTGAGCCTGAAGACCGAATATCTCTATGTCGATCTCGGCGACAAGACGATCTATGCGAACGATTATGGGTTCGCCACGGCGAATCTGAAGGTGGACACGCGCCTGCATGTGGTGCGCGCCGGCCTCAACTGGCGGTTCTGGTCGCCCGCGCCCCTCGTGGCGACCGGCCCGGTTCTCGCCCGCTATTGATCGCGGACCCGCCGCACGGAAAAGCCCGGCCGAGAGGCCGGGCTTTTTCATTGGCGCCGCGCAGGCGGCTCGCTCACGGACAATATCGCCGCTCCTCGACGCGCGAGACGCTATAGCCCTCGTCCAGCGAGACCTGCACCATGCGGCAGCCTGCGCCGCCGGCCTCGCCCGCCGTCTCCACGGAGGCCGCCGGCGACACAAGCAGGAAGGCGGCGAGCGCCAGCGCGCCGGCGGAGGCGGCCAGAACCAGCCAAAGCCTTGTCGAGACGTTTGTCTTCAATGAAGTAGGGGCGAGCGACACGATAAGCCTGCGATCAAGAAAGGTGGCGCGAGATCGCGCGAAACGAAGCCCGGCGGCGCGAGGACGCCGGAACGAGGAACGAGGGATTCGAAACGAAGACTCGCTACGAAGACTTGCAACCAAGACTTGCGACGAGGACTTGCTACGCGGACCTGGGCGCGACCGACGCCCGATCCGGCAACGCGCCAGCGCGTCGCCCGATCCATCGATTCCGTCGCGGGAAGAACGAGGCTTGGCTTAATCGGCTTGATCGTGACTTGCAAGCGCCCATCGCCGCAATGATCAAAATGGGGGGCGGGCCGGCGCGCGGACGCAGCGAGACCTCGCCAAGACGACTCGCCAAGACGACTCGCCAAGACCGCTTACCAAGACGACTTGCGACGACTCGGGCCCTCCTGTAACCCCCCGACATGGGAAAGAACGTCACTCCGCCGCCGGGCGGCTCCAGCGAGCCGGTCGGGGAAGAAGTCAGCCTGCGCGAGGCGCTCGAAGAGCGCTATCTCGCCTATGCGCTGTCCACCATCATGGGGCGCGCGTTGCCCGACGCCCGCGACGGACTGAAGCCCGTCCATCGCCGCATCCTCTACGGCATGAACATCCTGCGGCTCGATCCCGGCTCGCCCTTCAAGAAGAGCGCGAAGATCGTCGGCGACGTGATGGGCTCCTTCCATCCCCATGGCGACCAGGCGATCTATGACGCCCTGGTGCGTCTCGCGCAGGATTTCGCCTCGCGCTATCCGCTCGTCGACGGGCAAGGCAATTTCGGCAATATCGACGGCGATTCCGCCGCCGCCTATCGCTACACCGAAGCGCGCATGACCGACGTCGCGCGGCTGCTGCTGGAAGGCATCGACGAAGACGCGATCGACTTTCGCGAAAATTATTCCGGCGACCAGAAAGAGCCGGTCGTCCTTCCGGCCGCCTTGCCGCATCTGCTCGCCAATGGCGCGCAGGGCATCGCAGTGGGCATGGCGACCTCGATCCCGCCCCATAATCTGGCGGAATTATGCGACGCCGCGCTCTATCTCGTCTCCAATCCGCGCGCCAATTCGGAGCAATTGCTCGCCTTCGTGCGCGGGCCCGATTTCCCCACCGGGGGAATCATCGTGGACGCGCCCGAGCAGATCGCCGAAGCCTATAAGACGGGGCGCGGCTCTTTCCGCATCCGCGCGCGCTGGACGCGCGAGGAAAGCGCGCGCGGCATGTGGGTGGCGGTCGTCACCGAAATTCCCTACATGGTGCAGAAGAGCCGGCTTATCGAAAAGCTCGCCGAGCTGATCGACGACAAGAAGCTGCCGCTCGTGGCGGAGGTGCGCGACGAATCCGCCGAGGACGTGCGCGTGGTCATCGAGCCGCGCAATCGCGCGGTCGATCCCGCCACCATGATGGAATCGCTTTTCCGCCTCTCCGAGCTGGAGAGCCGGTTCCCGCTCAACATGAACGTGCTCGTGGACGGCGTGTCGCCGCGCGTGGTCTCGCTCAGCGAGGCGTTGAAGCAATGGCTCGACCATCGTCGCAACGTTTTGCAGCGGCGCGCGCGCAACCGCCTCAGCCAGATCGCGCAGCGGCTGGAAGCCCTCGCCGGCATGCTGATCGTCTTCCTCAATCTCGACGAGGTGATCCGCATCATCCGCGAGGAGGACGAGCCGAAGGAGGCGCTGATGGCGCGTTTCGCGATGAGCGAGGCGCAAGCCAATTACGTGCTCGACACGCGCCTGCGTTCGCTGCGCCGGCTCGAAGAGATGCAATTGCGCTCCGAGAACGACGCGCTCGTGGCGGAAAGGACCGGCCTTGAGGAGCTGCTCGCCGACGAGTCCCGCCAATGGAAGGCGATCCGCGACCAGATCCGCGAATTGAAGAAGAAATTCGCGCCGGACTCGAAGATCGGCAAGCGCCGCACCACATTCGACCTTGCGCCCGTCGTCGCCGATTTCGATCTCAGCGAGGCGATGATCGAGCGCGAGCCGATCACCGTCGTGTTGAGCCGCAAAGGCTGGATCCGCACGATGAAGGGCCATCAGGCGGATGTGTCGGGCGTCTCCTTCAAGGGCGACGACGACCTGCTCGCCGCGTTCTTCGCGGAGACGACGTCGAAAATCCTGCTGCTCGCCACCAATGGCCGCGCCTTCACGCTCGATGCGTCGAAACTGCCGGGCGGACGGGGCTTTGGCGAGCCTGTGCGCCTCATGGCGGATGTGGAGGAGGGGGCGGACGTGTTCGCAGCCTTCCCCTATACGCCGGGCGCGAAAATGCTGGTGGCCTCGTCCGACGGGCGCGGATTCATCGCGCCGCAGGACGAGATGGTCGGCAATACGCGCAAGGGCAAGGCGCTGCTCAATGTCGATGCGGGCGCGCGCATGTGCGCCGTCGTTCCCGCGCAGGGCGATCATGTCGCCACGATCGGCGAAAACCGCAAGATGCTCGTCTTCCCGCTCGCCGACGTTCCGGAAATGGCGCGCGGCAAGGGCGTTCGGCTGCAACGCTATCGCGACGGCGGCCTGTCGGATGCGCGCGTCTTCGTCTTGAAGGAAGGCCTCACGTGGCAGGACAGCGCGGGCCGCACGTTCAATGTGGCGAAAGCGGATCTGAAGGACTGGATCGGCGCGCGCGCCGAAGCCGGACGCCTGCCGCCCAAGGGTTTTCCGAAGAACAACAAGTTCGGCTGACGCGGGCCGGCTCGCTCGCGGGGAGGCTTATTTCTCCACCCGCGTCCAGCCGCCCGCCACGAGGCGCTGCTGGGGCAGGTAGCGCGCCTTATAGGCCATCTTGCGCGACCCCTCGACCCAATATCCCAGATAGAGATAGGGCAGGCCGAGGCGTCGCGCGCGCTCGATATGATCGAGGATCATGAACGTGCCGAGCGACCGCGCGCCCTGTTCGTGATCATAGAAGGAATAGACCATCGACAGTCCGTCGGTGAGCACGTCCGTCAGGCAGACGGCGTGGAGCGGGCCTGCGCCGCGTCCGTTGATCGCCGTGTCGGGCCCGCGCCGGCGATATTCGATCACGCGCGTCTCCACATGGCTGTCCTCGATCATCATCGTGTAATCGAGCACGTTCATGTCGGCCATGCCGCCTTCCGAATGGCGGCTGTCGAGATAGGTGCGGAAGAGCGAATATTGCTCCGAAGTGGGGCGCGTGGCGAGCGGCGCGCCCACGAGATCGGCATTGGCGTCCAGCACGCGGCGCATGTTGCGCGTGGGCCGGAAGTCGTCGACCACCACGCGCACGGAGACGCAGGCGCGGCAGGTTTCGCAGGCCGGGCGATAGGCGATGGTCTGCGAACGGCGGAAGCCACTCTCCGTCAGCGCGTCGTTCAGCGCGACGGCGCGCCGCCCGATGAGATGGGTGAAGACCTTTCGCTCCTCGCGCCCGGGCAAATAGGGGCAAGGCGCCGGCGAGGTGAGATAGAATTGCGGGGCGTTGCGGGCTTCGCTCGTCACGCGTTCCTGTCTCCCGGCGGTTCTGAAAGGCGCAGACGCGAAGACTAGCCTTCGTCCACGCCCCGATCAATCATGATCGAGGGGCGATCAATCCGCTCGGCGCGTGACGACGACGCCGGACAGCATGTCGTGCAGGCAGCGCTTGTTGCGCGAGACGAGCGAGACGACGAGCACGAGCGGCGTGAGGATGGTCCAGCTCAGGTAGAACAGGACGGCGTGAACGGCGGCGTTGAGGAAGGGCGTGCGCGCCCCGTCCGTCAGGCGCATTTCAAGATCCATCAGCCGCATGCCGGGCGTGGCGCGGCGCGCGCCGGAAATGGTGAGGCCGTTGTAGAGCAGGGCCACGACGGGAAACAGCGGCGGGATGAGCAGCCAGGTCAGGCCGAAGGTGACGATTCCCAGAACGCTGAGAACCACGAACAGCGCCGCCACGATGAGCGTGATGAAAACGAGATCGAAGCCGATGGCGAGAATGCGCCGCTTGCGCACGCCTTCCACCGCCCGCTCGGGCAGAACGAGGTCGCCGGCCATGGCTGGCGCGGGGCGCTCGTCAGGTCGAAAGGTCATCGGGGCCTCGCCCATGGTTTGGTCATGGCCCTAATCTGGGGGGCCGGGCGGCGATGAGCAAGCCCTCTGCGCGCCGGCCTGCGTCTTGTTCTCGGCGCCTTTGATCTCCACATTCGACGCATGCGGCCGCGATCTCGGACGGGTCGCGTCAAGCGCGAGCATACGGGAGATGTCATGGGCTGGTCGCTCACTCTCGGCCGCATCGCCGGCACGGCGGTGCGCATTCACGTCACGTTCCTGCTTCTGCTCGCCTGGATCGGATGGTCCGCCTGGCGCACGGGCGGCGCCGAAGCGGCGTGGAGCGGCATCGCCTTCATCCTACTTCTGTTCGCCTGCGTGCTCGCCCATGAATTCGGCCATATCCTGATGGCGCGCCGCTTCGGCGTCGCAACGCCCGACGTCACTTTATTGCCCATCGGCGGCGTGGCCTCGCTGGAGCGCATGCCCGATACGCCGCGCCAGCAATTGGCGGTGGCGTTGGCGGGCCCGGCGGTGAATGTCGTCATCGCGGCGGTTCTTCTGCTTTATCTGGGCGCGAGCGCGGAGCCTGCGCGCATCGTCGATGGCGTCAACCGCGTGCAGGAGGCGGATGCGGGCCTGCTCGCGCGGCTTGCGAGCGCCAATCTGTTTCTCGTGGCGTTCAATCTCATCCCCGCCTTTCCGATGGACGGCGGGCGTGTGCTGAATGCGCTGCTGGCCATGCGCATGGACAAGGGCCGCGCCACGCGGGTTTCGGCCGCGATCGGACAGGGCTTCGCCTTTCTCTTCGGCTTCGCGGGGCTTGTGTGGGGCAATCCGATTCTGGTGCTGATCGCGATTTTCGTCTTCATGGCCGCGGCCGCGGAGGCGCAATCGAGCGGGCTTGAGGACGTCACGCGCAGCCTCGTGGTGGCGGACGCCATGGAGACGCGTTTCGCCACCGTGCCCGTGGAGGCCAATCTCGCCGAGGCGGTCGACATTCTGCTCGCCACGCCGCAGCACGAATTTCCCGTCATCGATTCCTTTGGAAAATCGGTGGGGCTGCTCACCCGCGACGGGCTGATCGCAGCCTTGCGCGAAGCGGGGCCCATGGCGGGGGTCGGCATGGCGGTGGTCGCGCCGGCGCCCAGCGTGCGCCGCCGGGACAGGCTCGATCTCGCCTTGCGCGCGATGAACAAGGCGGGAGCGCCGGCCATTGGCGTCGTCGACGAAGACGGCGTGGTTGTGGGCCTGCTGACGCTGCAGAACGTCGCGGAGATGATGATGGTGCGCGCCGCGCGCCCCGAATGGTCCTTCAGCCGCCCGCGCTAGCCGGGCAACCTCTGCGCGGCTCGCGCGTTGTCGCTTCGGACTGGAGCGGAGCGGGCGCCCATGCGCATTCTATTCGGCATCCTGCTTGGCGCGGCGTTGATCGTGGGCTTGGCCTATATGATCGACCGTCGGCGGCTCGCCGATCCGCGCGGGGAGGGCCCCTTCGTGAATTGGGAGCGCGTGGACAAGAGCTTGCGCGAAGGCTGGCGCGCGCTCACGCAATGAGCCGGGGCCGCGCGCGGCGTCAGGCCTTGCGGGCGAGTTTCTCCGCCACGAAAGGCGCGAAATAGGTGAGCACGCCGTCGCAGCCTGCGCGCTTGAAGGCGACGAGGCTCTCCACCATCGCCTTTTCGTAATCAAGCCAGCCGCGCTCCACAGCCGCCATGATCATCGAATATTCGCCGGACACCTGATAGGCGAATGTGGGCGCGCCGAATTCGTCTTTCACGCGGCGGCAGATGTCGAGATAGGGCAGGCCCGGCTTGACCATCACCATGTCGGCGCCTTCGGCGAGGTCGCGAGCCACAAGGCGCAGCGCCTCGTCGGAATTGGCGGGGTCCATCTGGTAGGTCTTCTTGTCGCCGCCGCCGCGGGGGGCGCTGTCGAGCGCGTCGCGAAAGGGGCCGTAGTAAGCGGAGGCGTATTTGGCGGCGTAGGAGAGGATGAGCGTGTCGGTATAGCCCACCACGTCCAGCGCCTGCCGAATGGCGCCGATGCGGCCGTCCATCATGTCGGACGGGGCGACGATGTCGGCGCCGGCCCGGGCATGGCACAGCGCTTGTCGAATCAAGGCGTCGATGGTCGCTTCGTTGTCGATCTGCCCGTCGATGACGATGCCGTCCTGGCCGAGGGACGAGTAGGGGTCGAGCGCGACGTCGGTGATCACCGCGAGGTTGGGCGCCACATCGCGGATCGCGGCGATGGCGGCGGGAACCAAGCCGGACGCGTTCCAGGCTTCTCGTCCGTCTTCGGACTTCCGGGCGTCGGCGACCTTCGGAAACAGCGCGAGGGCGCGGAGGCCCAGGTCGTCGGCGCGCAGGGCGAGTCGCCGGAGGCTGTGCACGGAGACGCGGGCCTGCCCTGGCATGCTGGCGATGGGCTCGTCCGGGCCGTCGTGGTCGTGGACGAAGACCGGCTGGATCAGGTCGTGCGGGTGGAGGCGGTGCTCGCGCACCAGGTCGCGCACCGCGGCGCGGGTGCGGAGTCGCCGCATG
>CAIXDD010000457.1 GCA_903918155.1 uncultured Hyphomicrobiales bacterium | reverse complement strand
GGCGCTGAACCAGGCGTGAAGTCGGGCTTGGAATCGGACATGAATCTCCCCGGCGATTTTCTTGTCGGCGCCTTATAGACGCAAGCCGCCGCAGGGCCCAAACGCGCGAAGCCCGGCGCAAGCTCAGGGCGCGCGCCCGAGAATCTGCGCGGCGAGGCCCGCGAAAGGCGCGAAGCGGAAGGTGACGGATTTCGCGCCGGCGGGCAGCTCCACCGCCCGGAAGACGACATTGGCGCGCAGGAGCCGGGCGGGCTTGCCGTCCACCTCCGCCCGCCACCACGGATGCCACACGTCGTTGAGCACAAGCCAGCCGCCCTCGGGCGCCTCGACGTTCACGTCCACCTGCGTGTTGCGATAGGCGGCGATGCGCGCGGAGCCCGGCGCGCGGGCGCGCATCGTCTCCGGCGCATCCTCCAGCAGCACGGTCTCGCGCAGATCGACCTGCGGCCAGCGCCCGGTCGCGATCATGGAGTCGAAATCGGCCTTGCGCGCGCGGCCCACCAGAAGGACGCGGGGAAAGGCGCGCGGATTTTCATAAATATGCGCGGCGGGCGTGCGCGCGACCAGGCGCAGGTCGCCAGGGGCGAGGCGCGAGTCGAGATCGCCGGCGGGCGGGCCGGTCACGATCCAGCGCAGGCCCATGAGATCGGCCATGGGCGAATTGTAGCGCGCGAACAGCGGCGAGAACCGTCGCTGATCGGCGACCGCCACATGGTCGATGGCGCCCGTGGCGTCGGCGTACCATTTCAGCCGCAGGGGATTGTATCCGAGCCAATGGTCGAAACCATGCACCAGCGACGCATTGGGCCAATGGAAATCGATCGCCGCAAGCTCCACGCGGTCGCGCCGGTCCGGCCCCTGCGATTGCGCGAGCCGTTCGCGCAAGGCGTCGATGACGGGGTCGCGCGCATCGGGGCGCAGGGCCTCGTAAAGCTCCGGCGGCAGGGCGGTCGATTCATTGGGGCCGTTGTTGGCGCGCAGGTCGAACGCGAGCAGAAGCCCGATCCCCGCGAGCGGCGCCAGCGCGCGGCCGCGCCAGCGCGGCGCAAGCCACAGGAAGGCGAGCGAGGCGGCGAGCCATGCGCAGGAGGCGGCGAGCATCGGCGCGGCCTGTTGCAGGCGTCCCTTGTCGAAGGCCGTGACGACGCAGGCCAGAAACGCCAGCGCGACGACGCCCGCTTCCATCGCCATGCGCCGGCCGCTCGCCCGCTGATCGTCGGCGAACAGGCGATGCACGCAATAGCCCGCCATGACGGCGAACAAGGCGCCCAGCAGGAAGGTCGCGTCCGCAGGGCGGCGGAAAAGATCGGCGCCGGGAAGATGGAAGGCGAGCGCGAAGAAGGGCGTGTAGCGCCCCAGCGCATAGAGCAGCATGAACAGCGCGGCGCATGTGAAGGCGCGCATCTCGCGCGCCAGCAAACCGCCGCGCAACGCGCCAAGGCACAGAAGCGCGACGAGCGGCAGAGCGCCCAGATAGACATTCGCCATATTGCGCGCGAGCGCCAGTCCCGTCTCGCCCCAGACCATCGAGGAGGGCGGGCCCCAATAATCTTTCAGCGGGCCGTCCGTGCCGAAAAAATTCGCGCTTACGAAAGTCAACAGCGCGGCGGGATGAAGCGAGCCGCCGGCCGCGCCTTCGAACGTGATCGCGGCGCGGTTGGATTGGGCGGCGAGCGCGAGCGTGAAGGCGAAAGGCAGCGCGATGACGAGGGCGCCGACGAGCGAGCCCGCGCCCAGCGGCTTGACGAGCGCGCGCAGGGTCCCCCGCCATGCGCCGCCGGCCGCGCAGGCCTCCAGCGCGCGGCCGGCGCCGAGAATGGCGAGGGCGATGGCGCCGAGCCAGGCGACCTGATCGCGCCCGAGCAGCATGAGGCCGGCGACCAGACCCGCAGCCGCGCCCCAGACCCAGGCGCGCGGGCGGTCGCGCCAGTCGATGGCGCGCATCAGCAGCCATAGCGCGACGGCGAACCACGACAGGCTGACGACCTGTCCCACATGCTGCACGCGCCAGGCCGCCGAACAGCCGAAGGCGAAGGCGAGGGCGGCGACCAGCGCGCCTTCGGCCCGCCAGCCGCGGTCGCGGAACAGCGCCATGAGCGCGAGCCCGCCCATCACGAGCAAGGCGAAGACCAGAGCGTCGAAGGCGACGAAGGAGGGCGCGCGGTCGAACAGCGCCAGCAGGACATGCGGCGGCGAAAAGATCAGCGATTGGGGATCGGCGATTTGCGGATGGCCGCCGAACACGTTCGGCGTCCAGAAGGGCGATTGCCCCTCATGCAGCGCGCGCGCGAGAAAGGCGAGCTGCGGATAGAAATGCGCCTTGGCGTCCCATGGGATCGTGACCGCGCCCGACAGCCACGGCCAGCAGAACAGCAAGGCGCCGGCCAGAAACAGAACAACGGCCGGACCATGGCCCGACCGTTGCGCGTGGCGGGTCTTGCGAGAGCCGTCAGTCTTTCCCCGAGCCATACTGAGTCAGCTGATCCACGTCGATGAGATGCCCCGCGCGGTCGCGCTTGGAGGCGAGATATCGCACGTTATGATCGTTGGCGCGACCCAGAATGCGCTGGTCGGACGCGACTTCGAGCCCGGCGGCGCGAAGGGCTGCGATCTTCACGGGATTGTTGGTCATCACCCGCACGCTGGCGACGCCGAGCTGCTTGAGCATTTCAGCCGCGAAATCGAATCCGCGCTGATCGTGCCCGAAGCCCAGAACCTCGTCGGCGTCATAGGTGTCGAAGCCCTGCCATTGCAGGCGATAGGCGCGCATCTTGTTGGACAGGCCGTTTCCGCGGCCCTCCTGATCCAGATAAAGCAGGACGCCGCCGCCGGCCTGCGCCATATGCTGCGCGGTGTGGCGCAATTGATCGCCGCAATCGCATTTCAGGCTGCCGAAGAGATCGCCCGTGAGGCAGGCCGAATGCAGGCGCACGGTGACGGGCTTCGACATGTCGGGCTTGCCGATGACGATGGCCACCTGGTCGCGCAGGCCTTCGCCGCCGCGGAAAATGACGAATTCCGTATCCGGCGCGCCTTCCAGCGGCACGGGGGCGCGTCCCACGATCTGCATATCGACGACGCTGCGGCCGCGATATTCGAATACGGCGGCGCTTTCGGCGACCAGTAGGCCGCTCTCGGCCGCAGCCCTGGCGGTCACGGGCACGACCACCACCGCGGGCAGGATGAGCGCGAGGCGGACGACCTCAAGCGCGGCGCGGTCCACCGGCGACAGGGCCGCGACCGGGGCGTCGAAACGCGCATTGGTCTCCAGCGACAAATAGCCGATGCGGGCGAGATCGATGGAGGGGAGCGCGATCACGCCCGGCTCGGCGCGGTCAAGCCCGAGACGGCGCAGCCGCGGGGCGGGCAGCACGAGGCGGGCGCGCCCGCGGGCGATCGCGCCAAGCTTGCCGGCCATGCGCGGGTCGAGCGCCTCGACCCCCATGACCAGCGCATAGGAGCGGCCGGAATGGACCAGCGCGGGGCGACCCGAGCGCAGTTCGGAAATCACGCGATCGACGGCGATCTGGCTTGGGCCGCGGTCGGCGTCTAGAATGGACTTGATATCGGACACGCATCCCTCGACTTAACTAGAGGCACGGACCCGCCCCCGGGAACTTGCTCGTCCGGTTCCGTGAAAGAACTCATAGCGCATTTCGCCATGGGTCTCAAAGTCGGCGCCGGGTCGGAAAGTTCGCCCAATTGGAGAATCCATGGCAGTCGTCTCGAACGGCGCGCGAGAGGCCGCTCAAACTTCCCCCGGATCGTCTGCGCAAGGCGGCGCGGTCCACGGGTCTGATACGTATGCGGCGGTGTTCGGATCACTGCGCGCGGCGTCCGCCGACCGACCCTTCGTCGTCGGGCAGCTTGGCCAGACGCTCGACGGGCGCATCGCGACCCGCACCGGTGAATCGCGCTACATCAACGGCGTCTGCGCGCTCGACCATCTCCATCGCCTGCGCGCCGCCGTGGACGCCGTGCTGGTGGGCGCCGGCACGATCATGGCGGACGACCCCCAATTGAACGTGCGCCGCACCCCGGGCCGCAGCCCGGCGCGGATCGCCCTCGATCCCTCCGCCCGCACGCCGGCGGGCCTGCGCTGGCTCGCCGAGGACGGGACGCGGCGCATCCGCATCGTCGCGCAGGACGCAAGCGAGCCCCTGCCCGGCTGCGACGAGACGATCGTCCTGCCCCGACGTGAGGGGCGGATCTGCCCCCATGCGGTCGCGCAGGCTCTTTTTGAACGCGGCCTGCGGCGAATTCTTGTCGAAGGCGGGGCGCGCACCATTTCCGCTTTCATCGACGCGGGCGCTATGGACCGGCTGCATGTGCTGGTGGCGCCCGTCATCATCGGTTCGGGCAAGGCGGGCCTCGATCTGGCGCCCATCGACGCGCTGGGCGACGCGCTGCGGCCGGCGGCCCGCGTGCACGCGTTCGCCGACGGCGACGTGCTGTTTGATTGCGACCTGCGCGTCGCGCGGGGACATGACGTTGCGAGATGAGGGGATGACATGAGCGATTCAGGCGATCTTTCGCGGCCCAAGGATTACGCGCCCACGGGCAAGGCGCTGCATTGGGCGATGGCCCTCATCGTATTGGGCGTGATCCCCGCCGGGATCGTCATGGCCAATATCGGCCCCGGCGCGCTGCAAAACCGTCTCTACGACCTGCACCGCTCGTTCGGCGTGCTGATTTTCGCGCTGGCGATCTGGCGGGTCGCCGTGCGGCTGCGCCATGGCGCGCCCGCGCCCTATGCGGGGCTCACGCGGTTCGAACGCATCGCATCCGCCGCCACCCATCACACGCTCTACGTCCTGCTCTTCGCCATGCCGATCTTCGGCTGGCTGATGACGTCCGCCTATCGCGTGGACGTGTCGGTGTTCGGCCTGTTCACGCTGCCGCATCTGGCGCCGCAGAACGAAGACCTGTTCAAATTCTTCCAGCGCGCGCATTTCGTCGGCGCGATCGTGATGACGCTGCTCGTGCTCCTGCATATCGGCGCGGCGATCAAGCATACGTTCGTCAATCGCGACACGGTTTTGTGGCGGATGCTGCCGAAGAGCTGGGGCGGCTGAGCGCGCGTCAGCGCGGACAGGCGAACGCGTCCTCGTGGCCGATCTCGCAGGCGCGCCCGCCGATCCCCGCGTCGAGCCGCATGGCGAGCCAATCCTCGATCAGCGCGGGCGCGAGGGCGCCCGTCTCGCGCACGGCCTGCGCGGCGCCCTTCGCCAATTCGCCAAATAACGCGCCCTCCGGCGCGCCCTCTAATGCGCCGATGCGCCAGGGCGAGGGGGCGCGGCGCACGTCATAGCCTTGCGCCGCGAACGCGTCCGCCAGCGCGCGCGCCGCGGCGGGGCCGGCGGCGGGACCAAAACCCTTGTCCTTGCCCTGATGAAGATGGAAAGCCGCGAGCATGGCTGAATCGGCGTCATGCGCCGGCGACCAGGATTCGCGCCCGTCATAGGTGAGGACCGTGTAGAGCGGCAGGCGCCGCTGCGCCATGGCCTGCGCGAAACGCGCGATCCATTCCGCCGACACGAGATCGAAGAAGGCCGCCGCCGTCACCAGATCGGGCGCGGCGTCGAGCGCGCGCTCCACGTCGCGGGCGAGATCGACCTTGAGGAAATCCACGCGGACGCTCTTGTCCGCCTTGCGCAGAGCGAGCGCCTCGCCCTCCTCGCGCGCCTCGTCGGCCCATCGCATCAGCGCAGCGCGCGCATGGGCGAGCAGACGCTCGTCCCAATCCGCCAGCGTCCAATGTTGGGAGGCGCCGAGAAACGGCGCGAGCCCGCGCAGGTTGGAGCCCGAACCGCAGCCCATATCGAGTACGCGCATATCGCTGCGCGACGCAAAACGCGCGGCCGCTTCCGCGCGCAGCGAAGCGCTGACGGAGCGATGATCGACGGGCTCGCGCAGCGCAAGCCATTCAGCCGAAAAACTCATGCTCGCTCTCCCTGCGCAATGCGCGACGCCTGCTCTCCCTGCGCAGCGCGCAGCGCTTGCGCCACAAGGCGCGCCGCATCGTCCCATGTGGGCAGGGCCGCGGCCGCCTCGGCTGCGGCCTGCGACAGGCGCGCGCGCAGCGCGGGGTCGGCGAGCGCGCGGCGCAAGGCCTCGCGCAAGGCGTCGGAATCGTCGGGGGGAATCTTCAGCGCCGCGCCGTCGGGCAGGGTTTCGCCGGCGGCGCCGCCGGTGGAGGCGACGATGGGCAATCCGCGCGCGAGCGCCTCCGCCAGCACCATGCCATAGCCTTCGAAGCGCGAGGCGGAGACGAAGAGATCCGCATGACGATAGGCCTCGGCCAGAACCTCGTCGGGCGCCGCGCCGTCGAGCGCGACGCGCTCGGCGAGCCCCGCCTGCGCGATCTGCGCGCGCAAGGCCTGCGCGCATGCGGGCGCGCGGTCGTCGGCGCCGACGATGCGCAAACGCCAGTCGAGATCGCGCAGGCCGGCGAGCGCGGCGATGAGGAGATCGTAGCCCTTGCGCGGCACGACGGAGCCGACGGCGAGAATGTTGAGCGCGCCGGAGCCGGAGCCGATCGCGCGCGGGGCCGGGTCGGTTCCCGGTTCGGCGACGACGATCTTTTCGGGCGGCGCGCCGAAGCGCGCGATGAGGATCTGCGCGGTGGCGGCGCTCGTGACGACGATTTTCGCGGCGAGCGCGAGATTGGTCGTCTCATTGGCGATGAGCGCGTCGGCCTGCGGTTTCGCAAGGCCCGTCTCAAGACCCAGCGGATGATGGCACAGCGCGACGATTCCGCCCCCCAGCGACGCGGCGAGATCGACCGGCATGGCGCCCCAGGCCAGGCCGTCGATCAGCACGACGTCGTCGGGATCGACGGCGGCCAGCAGCGCCTGCGTGGTCGCGAGGTCTTGCGCGGAAGGACGGGGAAAGGAGCCGGGCAAGGCGAGATGGCGCGCCTCCACGCCATGACGGGCGAGAAGGGCCAGCACGCGCCGGTCATAGGAATAGCCGCCCGTGGGCAGGTCGATGTCGCCGGGAATCGCAAAGACGGCGCGCATCGGCCTTGGCCTCACGCGACGGGCCCTTCGAACCAGGCGCGCGCGACATGGGACTCATGTAGCGTGACGCGGATCTTCACGATGCCCTCGCCGCCCGGCCCGAGCGCGCCGGCGCGAGCGCCTTCGGCCATGGCGTCGAACACATGTTTCGACAGGAATTCCGTCGTCGTCTGCACGCCCTTGAACTGCGGCAGGTCGTCGAGGTTCTGGTAAGTCAGCGGGCCAAGGCAGGCCTTCAGCGCGTCATGCGCGCGGCCGATGTCCACCACCACGCCGTCGGCGGTGAGCGTTTCGCGGAAGAAGGCGACGTCGACCACGAAGGTCGCGCCATGGAGCTTTTGCGCGGGGCCGAACAGCTCCCCCTTGAAGGAATGCGCGATCATGATGTGGTCGCGCACTTCGACGGCGTACATGCAAAACTCCCCGAGCGATGAAATCAGCGCCTAGATGACGCCCCCAGCCCGGTTCGGCAAGGGCTGATCGCCGGCAGACTGGCGGGCAGGCGGCGGGCGGACTGCTGGCAGGCTGCGGGCTTGCGGCGGCCGCGCGGCCCGCGCGGCTTCAGCTTGAGGAGGCGGCGTCGTAGCGCAGGCGCACGCCCAGCCCCGCGGCGCCGGGGGCGAAGACCCGCGCCGCCTCCTGCGGAAAATCCGCGAATGCGATCTCCACGTCGATCAGCGCGTCGAAAAGGGGATCGCGCAGAAGCTCCATCGCCTTCGCCATGCGCCGCGCATAGGACCAGCGCGGCCGGCGCGAGGCGGCCACCTGCCCCACCTGCGTGGAGACGAGCTGAAGCCGGCGGGCGTGAAAGGCGCCCCCGAGGGGGACCGGCGTGTCGCCGGCGCCATGCCAGCTCATCTCCACGATCTTGCCCTCCATGCCCAGCGCGCCGACGCAGAGCGCAAGGCCCGGCCCGCTGGCCGAGGCATGAAAGGCGAGGTCGTAATCCGTCCGCCCGTCCCAATCCTGCGG
>CAIXDD010000456.1 GCA_903918155.1 uncultured Hyphomicrobiales bacterium | reverse complement strand
CGCGGTGTTCAACAAGATCGATCTTGCGGCCCTTCCCGGCGCCGAGCCGCTCGGCTTCGGCGACGTGCGCGTGATGCGCGCGAGCGCGCAGACGGGGGAGGGCGTGCGCGATGCGTTCGGCTCTCTCGCCGCGCGCATTTTCGAGGCGCGACCATGAGCGCCCTCGGAGAGGCCGCGGAGCGGGCGGAGATGAACGCGCCCGTCGCCGCCTATGCGCGCGAATTGATGCGCACCGGAATTCTGGGCGTGTGCGTGTTCGACCGCGCGGGCGGCGTGCGCGAAACCCATGGCCATGCGGATTGGGCGCCGCCGCCGGGCGCCGCGCTGGAGGATTCGCCGCTGTTCGTGGGGATGGGCGACGCTTTGCGGCAGGTGGCGGAAGGGGGCGCCCCCTTCGACCTGCCGGCCGTGCGGCTGGGCGCGCGCTCCTGCGATTTCCGCGTCATGCGCCTGCCCGATTGCGAACATCTGGCGGTCGTCTCCATCGATGCGGGCGAGCGGTTCGCCCTGTTGCGTCCGGCCAAGGAGATCGAGCGTCGCCAGCGGCTGGCCGACGAACTCGCCTTTTCGGCGTCGTCGTCGGATTCCCTGCGCGAGCTTCTGGCCCTGTTCGTGGAGCGCGCGCCCGCCGCCGTGGCGGTGATCGACCGCGACCTGCGCGAGGTGGTGGCGTCCGAGCGCTGGCGCGCGCTTTACGCGCTGCGGGCGGCGACGCTCAGCGAGGACGAGGGGGTGTTCTCCGCCGCCGAGCGCGCGGAATTCCTGCGCCTGTCCATCGATAACGGCGTTCCCGTGAGCCGCGTCGAAAAATCCCGCCGCGAGGGCGCGCCGAGGTGGACGCGCTGGGAGCAGGCGCCTTGGCGGGGGCCGGACGGGCGGATCGAGGGCGCGTTCGTCTTTTCCGAAGACGTCACCGAAAGCGTCGGCAAGCTCGCCCGCAGCGAGCGCGAGGCCGCCCGGCTGGAGGCGGTCGCCCAGGATCTGGCGGCGCTGGCCCGCGGCGCCGCCCGCAGCCTCACCGACGGCGAGGGGGCGGCGTCCGCCGCGCAAGTGGCCCAGGCGCTCGCCCGCTATGAGCGCCTGACCGCTCTTGAGCCTCGCCTTGAGCCGCTGTCGCTCGCCGAGCCGCTCGCCGCGGCGGCGGCGGCGCTGCAGGAGGAGGCGCGCCGCGTGGGGGCCACCATCGCGCTGGGCCCCTTGCTGGGCGTGCGGGGCGACCGGGCGCTCCTGCTGGAGCTGTTTCGCGAGCTTCTGGGCAATTGCCTGCGCCATGGGGGCGAGGCGCCCCATGTCTATGTCGATTGCCTGCGCGACGACGCCGGAATCCTCGTGCGCGTGACCGACGACGGGCCGGGCGTGCCGCCGCCCCTGCGCCCGCGCGCCCTCGACTTTTTCGAGCGCCTGCCGAAAGGGGAGCCGGCGGGCGCGGGCGCCGCCGCCGGGCCGGGCGGGGAAGGGGTGGGGATGGGACTGCCCCTGTGCCGGCGCATCATGGAGATGCATGAGGGCGTGCTGGCGCTTGACCCGGGCTGGGACGCGGGGCTTAGGATTGCGTTGACGTTTCCGCATGTTCCCGCGGCTTAAGACGGCGGCGGCGGCCCTGTTTCCTTGATCGGCGCCGTGAAATGAGTCATGAACCGCGCGCTGCCGCCGCGCAGTGTGTCGCGGTTCTGATTCCGGGTTTAGACGCCAATGTCCACCTCCCTCCGCGTCGGCATCGCCGGTCTCGGCACTGTCGGCGCTTCGGTCGTCCGTCTTCTCGTCCGCCAGGACGCCGCCTTGCAGGCCCGCACGGGCCGCAAGATCGTGGTGACCGGCGTCAGCGCGCGCGATCCCGGGCGCGATCGCGGCGTCGATCTGTCGGGCGCGCGCTGGTTCGAAGATCCCGTGGCGCTCGCCGCCTCGCCCGACATCGATCTCTTCGTGGAATTGATGGGCGGGGACGAAGGCGCGGCGCGCGCGGCGGTGGAGACCGCGCTGGCGGCGGGCAAGTCGGTCGTCACCGCCAACAAGGCGCTGCTCGCCAAGCATGGCATGGCGCTCGCCCGGCTCGCCGAACGCAAGGGCGTCGCGCTCGCCTTCGAAGCCTCGGTCGCCGGCGGCATTCCCATCGTGAAGACCTTGCGCGAGGGTCTGGCCGGCAATGAGATCAGCCGCGTCTATGGCATTCTCAACGGCACGTGCAATTACATCCTGTCGCGCATGGAGCGCGAGGGCCTGTCCTTCGAGGCCTGCCTCGCCGACGCGCAGCGCCTCGGCTATGCGGAGGCCGATCCGACCTTCGACATCGACGGGTTCGACACCGCCCACAAGCTCGCCATCCTCACCTCGCTCGCCTTTGGTTCGAGCGTCGATGCGGAGGCGATCCATATCGAGGGCGTTCGCGCGATCACGCTCGACGATCTGCGCTCGGCCGACGAACTGGGCTATCGCATCAAGCTGCTGGGCGTCGCGCAGCGCACGGCGGACGGGATCGAGCAGCGCGTGCATCCCACGATGGTGCCGAAATCCTCCGCCATCGCGCAGGTGATGGGCGTGACCAACGCCGTCACCATCGACGCGGACGCGGTGAAGGAATTGACGCTGGTGGGCCCGGGCGCAGGCGGCGAGGCCACGGCGTCGGCCGTGGTGGCCGATATCGCCGACGTGGCGCGCGGCATCCGCTCCGCGCCCTTCGGCCTGCCGACCGCGACGCTGGAGGTCGCGGCGCGTCGTCCCATGCAGCGCCACGAGGGCGGCTATTACATCCGCCTCGCCGTTCACGACCGGCCCGGCGCCGCCGCCAATATCGCGATGCGCATGGCCGAGCGGAACATTTCGCTTGAAAGCATCATGCAGAAATCCGCGGGGCGCGGCGCGTCCGGCGCGAGCGGCGCGCCCGTGCAGGTGGTGCTGCTCACCTACGCCACGACGGAGGCGAAGATCCGCGAGGCGCTGGAGGCGGCGGTGGGCGACGGTTACATCGCCGAAAAGCCGCAAGTCATCAGGATCGAACGCGAGTAGGCGTAAAAGCTTCAACATCCTTTCTCAAAGAATCGCCTTTCGGAGGCCCCATGACCGACCTCGTCATCAAGCAGCAGGACATTATCGAGCGCATCCTCACTCTCGAACTCGTGCGCGTGACGGAGCGCGCGGCGGTGGCGGCGGCGCGCCTGCGCGGACGCGGCGACGAGAAGGCGGCCGATCAGGCGGCGGTGGATGCGATGCGTCGGGAGCTGAACCGCCTGCCCATCGACGGCACGATCGTCATCGGCGAGGGCGAGCGCGACGAGGCGCCGATGCTGTTCATCGGCGAGCGCGTGGGCACGGCGACGGGCCCGAAGGTCGACATCGCGGTCGATCCGCTTGAGGGCACGACGCTGTGCGCCAAGGACATGCCCGGCTCCATCGCCGTGATGGCCATGGCGCAGGCGGGCTCGCTGCTCAATGCGCCCGACGTCTATATGGACAAGATCGCCAT
>CAIXDD010000455.1 GCA_903918155.1 uncultured Hyphomicrobiales bacterium | reverse complement strand
TGCAGGCCCATCATCATCATCCGGGCGACCCAGAAGAAGATGATGTCGAAACCCGTCACGAGAACCGAAGTCGGATAGAAACGCGCGAGCGCGGGATCGTTCTCCTGCGGCCAGCCCATCGTCGAGAAGGGCCACAGCGCGGAGGAGAACCAGGTGTCGAGCACGTCCTCGTCGCGATGGAACATTTCCGCGCACCGCGCGGGATCGCGCGCAAGCGCATCGGCCTGCGCGACCGTCAGCGCGCCGCGCTCCACGCCGTCGGCGAGCGCGGCCGCATAGGCCTGCTCCTCGCTCTCAGCCACATAGACTTCGCCCCAGGGCGCATACCAGGCGGGGATCTGGTGACCCCACCAGAGCTGGCGCGAGACGCACCAGGGCTGGATGTTCTCCAGCCAGTCGAAATAGGTCTTCTCCCAATTCTTCGGCACGAAAGAGGTCGCGCCCGCGCGCACGGCGGCCAGCGCGGGCGCCGCCAGCGTCTTGGCGTCGACATACCATTGATCGGTGAGCCACGGCTCGATCACCACGCCCGAACGGTCGCCATGGGGAACCATATGCGCATAGGGCTCGATCTTCGGGCACAGGCCGAGCGCCTCCATCATCTCGACGATGAGCTTGCGCGCCGCGCCGCGATCCTTGCCCTCCAGAACGCCGATGAGGTCTTTCAGCGCGCCGCTTTCGTCCAGCGCCGCAAGGAAGGCCGGATTGTCGGCAAGCGTGACGCGCGCTTCCTGATCGAAGACATTGATGAGCGGGAGATCATGGCGCCGGCCGACTTCGAAATCGTTGAAGTCATGGGCGGGCGTGATCTTCACGGCGCCCGTGCCCTTCTCGGGATCGGCGTAATCGTCGCCCACGATGAGGATGCGCCGGCCCACGAGCGGCAGGACGACGTTGCGGCCGATGAGATGGCCCAGCCGTTCGTTCTGCGGATGGACGGCGACCGCCGCGTCGCCCAGCATCGTCTCCGGCCGTGTGGTGGCCACGGTGATGAAGGTCGCCGGATTCTCCGGATCGTAGGTCTCGCCTTCGAGCGGATAATTGAAATGCCACAGAAAGCCCTTGGTCTCGATCTGCTGCACTTCGAGATCGGAGATCGCGGTGAGCAGTTTCGGATCCCAATTGACGAGGCGCTTGTCCTTGTAGATGAGGCCGTCGCGATAGAGTTCGACGAAGACTTTCGCGACCGCCTTCGACAGGCCCTCGTCCATCGTGAACCGTTCGCGCGACCAGTCGCAGGAGGCGCCCAGCCGCTTCAGCTGACCCACGATCGTGCCGCCGCTTTCCGCCTTCCACGCCCACACGCGTTCGAGGAATTTCTCGCGCCCCAAGTCGCGGCGGCCTGGCTCGCCGCGCTCGGCCAGCTGGCGCTCGACCACCATTTGCGTGGCGATGCCCGCATGGTCCGTGCCCGGCTGCCACAAAACGTCCTTGCCGCGCATGCGCTCGAACCGACACAGCACGTCCTGCAAGGTGTTGTTGAGCGCATGGCCCATATGCAGCGAGCCCGTGACATTGGGCGGGGGAATGACGACGGAGAAGGTCGGCGCGCCGGCCCGTTCGGGCCGCCCGGCCCGGAAGGCCTGCGCGGCCTCCCACATCGCGCTCACGCGCGCCTCGACTGCGGCGGGATCGAAGGTTTTGTCCATCATGGGAAACGGCGCTCCGGACGCCGAACGCGTCAAATCACGGGAGCCTGCGGGTTAGGTAACGGCGCGCGGATTGTCAACGCGCGGCAGGGGCGCGCAAAGGGGGAGGACGGCCCGCAAGGGTCCTCAAGGGTCCGCAAGGGTCTGAAGTGTCCGCAAGGGTCCGCAAGCGCCTCAGCGCCCGCCGCGGGCCACGCGCTCGATCTCGGCGCGCACCAGCCGCTCGACGAGCGGGGGCAGATTGTCGTCGAGCCATTGCTTGAGCATGGGGCGCAGCAGGTCCTTCACGGTCTCCT
>CAIXDD010000454.1 GCA_903918155.1 uncultured Hyphomicrobiales bacterium | reverse complement strand
CGGGTCAGCGCGCTGAAATCAGATTTTCTGGCCAAGATCAGCCATGAAGTGCGCACGCCCCTCAACGCCATTCTGGGCTTTGCGGAAGTGATGATGGAGGAGCGCTTCGGCCCGCTGGGCTCGGAGCGCTACAAGGATTACCTGAAAGACATCCACGCCTCGGGCGCGCATGTGATGAGCCTCGTCAACGATCTGCTCGATCTCTCCAAGATCGAGGCGGGCCGGCTCGATCTCACCTTCGGCAGCGTGGACGCCAATCGCGTCATCAGCGAATGCGTGTCGCTGATGCAGCCGCAGGCGCTGCGCGAACGCGTCATCATGCGCCTGTCGCTCGCCCCCAAACTGCCCAATCTCGTCGCCGACGAGCGCTCGCTGCGCCAGATCGTGCTCAACATCCTGTCCAACGCCGTGAAATTCAATCAGCCCGGCGGACAGGTGATCGTCTCCACCGCGCTCACGGACTCGGGCGACGCCGTGCTGCGCGTGCGCGACACCGGCATCGGCATGAGCGATCGCGAGGTCGAGACGGCGCTGGAGCCCTTCCGCCAGATCGAGACGTCGCGCCAGACCGCCGGCACCGGGCTCGGCCTGCCTCTGACCAAGGCGCTGGTGGAGGCCAATCGCGCCTCCTTCGCCATTCGCAGCCGCAAGGGCGAGGGAACGCTGGTGGAAGTCGCCTTCCCCTCCACGCGGGTGCTTGCGGAATAGGCGGCTTGACCCCAACGGGCGTCTTGCCTGCGTCACAAGTCTGGTTGATCCCTTGCGCGGCGGCGCCATGATGGCGCTCCTTCGCGAAAGGCCGCCATGGGCATCCGCAATCTCGACCGCTTGTTCCACGCCCGCTCCATCGCCCTGATCGGGGCGAGCGCGCGCGAGGGCAGTCTGGGGCGCGCCGCGCTCGCCAATCTGCGCGCCGGCGGCTTCGCCGGGCGCATCCATCTCGTCAATCCGCGCCATTCCCAGATCGACGGCGCGCCCTGCCTGCCGCGCGTGAGCGACCTTCCCGAGCCCCCGGACGTCGCCGCCATCGTCGCCCCGCGCGATCAGGTGGAGGCGCTGGCGGAGGAATGCGCCGCCTTTGGCGTGCCCGTGCTCATCGTCATCACCGCCGATCCGAAGGGGCATGGCCCGGATTCGCTGCGCATGAAACTGCGCGCGCTCGCCCAGCGCAGCGGCATGCGCGTGATCGGGCCCAATTGCCTGGGCGTGCTCGCCCCGCGCATCGGGCTCGACGCGAGTTTCGCCGCCCATCGTCCGCCGCCGGGCGATCTTGCGGTGATCTCGCAATCGGGCGCGGTCACCGTGTCGCTTCTGGCTTTCGCGGCCGAGCGGCGCGTGGGCTTCTCCGGCCTCGTGTCGCTGGGCGACATGGCGGACGTGGATTTCGACGACCTGCTCGACTGGTTCGCCGTGGACGCGGGCACGCGCGCGATCCTGCTCTATGTCGAGGCCATCGAGGACGCGAAGGGATTCATGTCCGCCGCCCGCGCGGCGGCGCGGGTGAAGCCCGTCATCGTCATCAAGGCCGGGCGTTCGCGCAAGGCGGCGCAGGCGGCGGCGACGCATACCGGCGCGCTGGCCGGCGCCGACGACGTCTATGGCGCCGCCTTTCGCCGCGCCGGCGTGTTGCGCGTGGATACGATCGACGAATTATTCGCCGCGGCGGAGACGCTGGGCCGCATCGCGCCCTTCCCCGGCGACCGGCTCGCCATTCTCACCAATGGCGGCGGATTGGGCGTTCTGGCGGTGGACGAACTCACCGCGCTCGGCGGCAAGCTCGCCGAATTCGCCCCCGAGACCATCGCGCGGCTCGACGCCGTCATGCCGCCCGCATGGTCGCGCGCCAATCCCGCCGACATCGTGGGCGATGCGGATGCGGCGCGGTTCGCCGCCGCCATCGGCCCCATTCTCGACGATCCTCAGGTCGATGCGGCGATGGTCATTCATTGCCCGACCGCCGTCTCGCGCCCGGCGGAGGCGGCCCGCGCGCTGGTAGAGGCGGTGCGCGCGCAACGGCGCGGCGGCTGGCGCAACAAGCCCGTCTTCGCGATCTGGCTGAGCGGCGACAAGGAGTCGAACGACGCCTTCGAGGAGGCGGGGATTCCCCATTTCGTCAGCGGCGGCATGCAGGGCTTCATGCATCTGGTGAAGTGGCGCAAGGGGCGCGACGCGCTGATGGCGACGCCGGCCGGCATTCCCTCCTTCGAGCCCGACGTCGCGCAGGCGCAGGCGGTGGTGGCCGCCTGTCTGGCGCGCGGCCAGCGATGGCTTGACGCCGTGGAGATCGCGCAGCTCCTGCGCGCCTATGGCGTGCCCTGCGCCGATGCGGCGCTCGCCGCCACGCCGGAGGAGGCGGCGCGGCGCGCCGCGCCCCTGCTCGCCGCTTACGGCGCTTGCGTGGTGAAAATCTTCTCGCGCGACATTCTCCACAAATCGGACGTGAGCGGCGTGGCGCTCGACCTTGCGACGCCGGAGGCGGTGCGCGAAGCCGCGCAGGCCGTGATCGCGCGCGCGCGCCGCGCGCCCGCTCGCCAGAATCGACGGCGTGACCGTGCATCCCATGATCCGCATGCCCAATGGGCGCGAATTGATCGCGGGCCTTGGCGAAGACCCGACATTCGGCCCCGTCGTTTTGTTCGGGCGCGGCGGCACGGCGGTGGAGGTGATCAACGACAAGGCGCTCGCCCTGCCCCCGCTCGACATGGGCCTCGCCCATGCGCAGATCGAGCGCACCCGCGTCTCGCGCCTGTTGCGCCGCTATCGCGACAAGCCGCAGGCCGATCTCGACGCGGTGGCGCTGACTCTGGTGCGCATCGCGCAAATGTCGGCGGACATTCCCGAGATTCGCGGGCTCGACCTCAATCCGCTGATGGCGGACGAAAACGGCGTGATCGCGCTCGACGCGCGCGTGGAGGTCGCGCCCTGCGCGCGGGCGCCGGCGGGCGGCAATCCGCGCTTCGCCGTCGCCCCTTATCCGCGCCATCTGGAACGCCGGTTCGCGCTGCGCGACGGGACCAGGATCTACGCCCGGCCCGTGCGGCCGGAAGACGAGGAGACCTATCGCCGCTTCTTCCGCCGCGTGACGCCGGAGGACCTGCGCCTGCGCTTTTTCGCGCCGGTGAAGGATTTCAGCCATGTCTTCATCGCCCGCCTCACGCAGATCGACTACGCGCGCGCCTTCGCGCTCTGCGCCATGGACGAGGCCGACGGCGAAATGGTGGGCGGCGTGCGCGTGCTGCAAGGGCCGGAGGATGAGGCGAGCGGCGAATACGCCGTGCTGCTGCGCTCCGACTACAAGGGCCGCGGCCTTGGCTGGGCGCTGATGCGCTGCGCCATCGATTACGCGCGCAGCGTCGGGCTGAAGACCCTGAAAGGCCATGTGCTGAGCGAGAACCGCGCCATGCTCGACCTGTGCGCGCGGCTGGGCTTCGAGGTGATCGACGATCGCGAGGACCTCGGCCTGAAGACCGTGATCCTCGACGTCGCCCATGAGGGGCTGTCGGAGCCCGCCTATCCCTCGACCACGACGACGTGAAGCCTGCGCGGCCCATGCGCGCCGAGCAGGAGCTTTTGCTCGATGTCGGCGGAGCGCGAGGGGCCGGTGACGAAATTCACCGTGCGCGGCAGGACGCCGGCGCCGAAGCGCGCGCGCGCCAGCGCCCACACGCTCTCGTAATCGGGCGCGACGTCGCAGGCGCGCAAGACGACGATGTGATTGTCGGGAAGGAAATTGAGCGTGGTGGGATTGTGCGGGCCGGAGAAGAAGGCGAGCGTGCCGGTCTCCGCCACGCCGGCGTCGGCGCAGCTCACCGCATTGAGATCATCCCCAGCCGATGCGCCTTGCGTCGCCTCAAGCCCCGCCTCGCGCCAAAGCAGGCCGGCGAGCCGCGCGTCCGCGCCCATGCGCAGGCGCGCCGGCAGGTCATGCGCGCGCAGGAAGGCGGCGACGGCGGCGGGAACGTCGCTCATCTGCGCGGCCTGGGCGAAACTCGTCTGCACGGCTTGCGCCTGCGCGACGAACGTCGCCAGACGCGCGGCCTGATCGCCCTGCCCGCGCTGCGGGCGCAGGCCCGGCGCGGCGGCGGCGATGCGCGCGG
>CAIXDD010000453.1 GCA_903918155.1 uncultured Hyphomicrobiales bacterium | reverse complement strand
AGGAATTGGAGGCGAATTGAAGGCGTTCCCCGTTCAGCTCTATTGCGCGCGCGCCCGCCGCTTCCCATTATGGCCGCGCCACAGCAGAATCGCCCATTTGAGGTTTAAATGTCATTGAAGCTCGCCGCCGACTTCGTCGCTCTCAAGGAGCTGGCCCGCCCGCCGCGCGCCCGCAAGGCCGCCGGGCCGCGCACGCTCGTCGTTTTCGCCGGCGCCGACCTCGCCATGGGGCAGGCCGCCGCCCGCACGCTGGGCGAGCAGGGGCTGGCCGTCGTCAAGCGCGCCGCTGCGGCCGCGCGCTTCAAGGGCAAGGCGTCGTCCGCGCTCGACCTCTGGGCGCCCGCCGGCGTCGACGCCGACCGGCTGCTGGTGATCGGATGCGCGCCCAAGAGCGAGAGCGAAACGCGCGACTTCGTCGCCATCGGCGGATTCACGATGGGCAAGCTCGGCGCGAAGGGCGCCGCCGACGTCGTGTTCGACCTGCCGGGGGAGGCCGACGCCAAATCGGAAGCCAAACCGGAATCCAAATCCGACGCGGCTGCGGATTTCGCGATGGGCTTGCGCCTGCGCGCTTATCGTTTCGACCGTTACAAGACGAAGAAAGGCGACGAGGCCGAGGCTGAGGCCGACGGCGCGGTGACCGTTCGCATCGGCGTGGCCGATGTCGCCGGCGCGCGCCGCGCGGCCCATGGACGCGACGCGGTGGCGGAAGGCGTGAACATCGCGCGCGATCTTGTGAACGAGCCGCCGAACGTCCTGTATCCGGAAGAATTCGCGCGCCGCGTCAAGTCGCTGACGAAACTGGGCGTGGTCGTCGAGATCCTCGACGTCAAGGCGATGCAGAAACTCGGCATGAACGCCCTGTTGGGCGTGGGGCAGGGTTCGGTGCGCGAGAGCCGCATGGTGGTGATGCGCTGGAACGGCGCCAAGGGCGCCAAAGGCGCCAAGGCCCGTCCCGTCGCCTTCGTCGGCAAGGGCGTCACTTTCGACACGGGCGGCATTTCGATCAAGCCCGCCGGCGGCATGGAGGATATGAAGGGCGATATGGCGGGCGCCGCCTGCGTCGTCGGCCTCATGCATGCGCTGGCGGCGCGCAAGGCGCAGGTCAATGTGATCGGCGCCATCGGCCTGGTCGAAAACATGCCCGACGGCAAGGCGCAGCGCCCCGGCGACATCGTGAAGACCATGTCCGGCCAAACCGTCGAAATCATCAACACCGATGCCGAGGGCCGGCTGGTTCTCGCCGATGTGCTGTGGCGCGTGCAATCGGCCTATGATCCGCAATTCATGATCAATCTGGCGACGCTCACAGGCGCCATTCTCGTGGCGCTGGGCACGGACCATGCGGGCCTGTTCTCCAACGACGACCAATTGTCCGAGCGCATCGCCGAAGCCGGCAAGGCGACGGGCGAGAAAGTGTGGCGGATGCCGCTTGGGCCCGCTTACGACAAGCTGCTCGAGTCCAAATTCGCGGATATGAAGAATGTGGGCGGCCGTCATGCGGGCTCCATCACCGCGGCGCAGTTTCTGCAGCGCTTCGTGAACAAGAAGCCTTGGGCGCATCTCGATATCGCAGGCACCGGCATGAGTTCGCCCGCGAGCGACGTCAATCAATCCTGGGGCTCCGGCTGGGGCGTGCGCCTGCTCGACAGGCTCGTTGCGGAGCATTACGAGAAGTGATCTTCGTGAAAGGCGTCTCCATGCGGCGCGCGCGCGCTTCGTCCCTCTCCCGCCTTGGCGCGATCTCCCTCGCGCTGGGCGTTCTGGCGAGCGCGCCCGCTGCGGCTGCGACCTCCTGCGCGGCCTTCATGGACGCGTTCGTCAAGGCGTCGCCGAGCTTGAAGGCGCAATTCGTGCGCCCCGTTCTCGTGCGTCGCGGGCCGACGGATGCGGGCAGCGAAGCGCGGGATCTCGTCAGCGATTATTCGGTGGATGCGCGGCTGTTTTGTCGTGGCGACCGGTTCCTGCGTTTCGAGGCGCAGACGCCGGGCGCCGCGGAGCCGCGCCTTCGCGAAGGCTATTATCTGATTCAGGAGGCGGCGACGATGGCGGCCTTCAATTGGGCGCGCGAGCGCGCGCAGAAAACCATCCACGCGCTGACCGCCGAGGCGTCCGATTATCTGCGCGCCTCAAGGGAGCGCGGCGACGTTTTCGTCGCCGGCAAGACGGAGCGGCGCGCCGGGCGGGAGGGCGACATCGCCGTGTTCTGGACGGAGACGGAGCGTACCTTCATCCTGATCGGCGCGGGCGACTAGCCGATTCATTCCGCCGCGCATTCGAGGTTTCATGCCTGAGGTCTGGTTTTATCACTTGCTGGGTCAGCCGCTCGAGCGAACGCTGCCCGCGCTTCTCGAGCGCGCGTTGCAGCGCGACTGGCGGGTCGTCGTGCAGGTTGCGGAAGAGGCGCGCGTCCATGCGCTCGATGATCTCCTGTGGAATTACGCGCCCGACGCCTTTTTGCCGCATGGCTGCGCGCGCGACGGCGACGCCGAGGGGCAACTCATCTGGCTCACGGCGGGCGAGGACGATCCGATCGAGGCGCATCTGCGCATTTGCGCCGCAGGCGTCGGCGCCGGCGCGGCCGCGCGCTCAGGTCGCGGCTATGAGCGCGTGATCCTCATTTTCGACGGCGCGGACGACGAGGCGCTCAGCGCAGCGCGGGCCGAATGGAAGGCGCTGAAAGGGGAAGGGTTCACGCTGTCCTACTGGCAGCAGACCGATTCCGGAGGCTGGGAGAAGAAGGCGTGATCGCCTCTGCGCGCTTTGTAACTTATAACTTTACATTCTCCGCGTGCGGTAAGTAAATTTGCGCGTCCTGATTGCGTTCTTCTATCGCTTGAATAATCAAAAAGAATTATACACCAGTTGATATTCGGGCGATGCGCCCGGCAGGGACGACGATCATGGTGTCGAACTCGAGCTTCTTCAAAATCTTCAAGGACTCGGTCCAGAGCGAGTCGTCTCGCAGGGAGCAAGCGGCGAACAAGGCCGGCAAGCCCGACCCCGGCGCCTCGGCGTCGCAGGCGCAGGCTGCGAATGCGCAGCGCATGGCCCTGTCCATGGAAGACGATCTGCCGAAGTCCATCGCAGACACGATGAAGCAGATGGGCTCGCACGACGAAGAGCTGCGCGTGCGCTGCGAGAAAATCGTCGAGCTGACGCGCATCGTGCAAATGCTGCCGCAGGAATTGTCGTCCGTCTTCTTGACGTTCAACACGGTTGCGGGCGGCCTCTCCGCGCAGCGGCGCCTGCTGGATGAAGCCAATACGAATCTTGACGCCACGCGCATCGCTTTGTCGAACCGCGAAACGGAAATCGTCCATCTGCGCGACGGACTTTCCGGATCCGAAGAGAAGGTGACGGAGCTGACCGGGATCGTCGCGGAATTGCGCGATCGCTGCGGCCAGCTTGAAGAGCGCGTCCAGGATTTGGGCGAAGATCTCAACGAGCGCGGATTGCAGATCCGCTCCAAAGATTATTCCATCGAGCAGATGCAGTCGGAGGGCGAAACGCTCCGGTCCGAACTGAACGGCGCCCGCGAGAAGCTGAAAGAGCAGGAAAAGGCGCTGCTGGAGGCCGCGAGCGAAAAGATTCTGCTGCGTGAGCAACTCGCCCATCAGGTGGACGAGCGCGATCAACTCGCCAAGGCTTTCGAGGCGCTCAGCGCCGAGGCGAACCAGCTCCGCCGCCAGTCGCTGGCGAGTTCCGCCGAAATGGATGGCCTGCGGTCGAAATTCGGCAAGCTCGACGCCGAGGCGCAGGTCGTTTTCGCTGAAAGCAAGGCGCTGCGCGAAGCCTTGATCAATGCGGAGACGCTGCATGTGCAGTCCGTTCAGACCTATGAGTCCAAGGTCGCCGCGCTCAATTCGCGCCTGCGCGTGTCCGAGGAGCTTTTGAGCCAGAGCCGCTCCGAGGCGCGCAAGCTCTCCGAAGAGCAATTGATGAGTTACAAGCGCATTCGTGAGCTTGAGGATCTGCCGGCGCGTCTGTCTGAATCGAACCGCAATCTTGAGACGAACCTGCGCATGTTGAAGGACGCTCAGACCGACAATGACAAGCTGCGCACGAAGATCGCAGACGTCAGCGAGAAGCTTGTCAGCAAGGATCGCTTGAACCAGCAGGCCGCGGAGCGCATCGGCAGCCTTCAGGAATCGCTCTCCCGTCTGCAAAAAGAGCGCGAGACGCGCGAGGCCGAATTGCGCAAGCAGATCGAGGCGCGCGAAGAGACGATCGCCAAGGAGCGCACCGAACGCGCTTATGTGGAAGGCGTGCTCGAGACCGCGCGCCGCGACCGGTCGCAATTGCACAAGACCATCGTGGAGCTGCGCGCGCGCATGACCACGTCCAGCACGTCCGTGACCGCGAACCAGTCGCTCGATGAATATATCGGTGAGATCGACGACCTGAAGTCGATGCTTCGCGAGACCGACCAGGGCGTCGTCAATTTGCGCAAGCCCAAGGAAAGCGGCAAGCGCAATCCCAAAATCTCCGAGTGAGCGTCAGGCCGCTTCCATGGCCTGCCGCATCGCGAATGCGACTTCTTCCGGGCTGAGCGCAAGGCGCGGCGCAGGATGGTCGCCACGGCGCAAGAGAGCGTTCTCGCGCCGTATGTGCGCCAATGTCTCATCCTGCGAGCGAACAAGCTTGCGCAGCCGTTCGATCTCCGCATCAAGGGCGCGAAGACGAGACGCAAGCTCATCGTCGTTGGGCACGGGATCGGCGTGCTGGCGCGTGGGATGGCGCATGGAATCTTTCGAGCCGGGATTCGCAGGAACGTTACGAGGCTATGCTGAACAAGGCTGGTTAACGAATGGTTAACGACGCTCGCCTGCGAAGGATCGGCGCCGGGTCTTTTGTTTCTTCGCCTGCGCGCAAATGGGGCGCGGCGCTGTTCGCGTGCATGGGATTGCTCGCGGTCGCGGCGCTTGCCGCTTCCGGAGGGCCCGCGCGCGCTCAGGGGGCCTGCGGGCAGGCCTTGTTGCTGGGCTCGGGTCCGCCTCGGAGCATCGCCGAGGCCAATCGGCGCGAAGAAGCGCGGATCGCGTGCGAGCGCGAACGCAACGCAGCCGCATTGGGGCGGCAGGGCGCGCAGGCCCGCGTCGCCGCGCGCGGCAAATGGGATGAGGCGCCTCCGGCGTTTCGCGCCTGTCTGGAGCAGCAGCTCGCACGCTTCGAAACATCCATGGAACGCCTCATTCAGCAGGATGTGTATCTCGGCGATCCCTATCTGGCGGAGCTTGAGGCTTATTGCTTGTCGCGTTAGGCGGCTGCTCTTCGGCTTTGGTTACATTCGTGAGCGCCCGCCACGCAGAAGCTTCGGTTAGATGCGCGGCAGAGGGTTTCGCCCATGGTGTCCATGCTTGCTCCGCACGCGGCGGCCGCGTCCGCTTCGCTTCCTCTTGAGGCGCGACCGGAGGCTGCGCAATTGCGCGCGCTGCGCGGCGTGTTCGTCGCCATCGACAGCATTCGAAGCACGCTCGATCTCGATGTCGAAGAAGCGCTTCTTTATCTGGGCATCGGATATCTTAACACCGAACGCATCCAGCAGATCGGCGTGCGCGGATATATCGCCGCGACAAATATTTCGTCCGTAGCGGATTTCATGAATCTTCCCAGAGAAACCGCAAGGCGCAAGATCCGTCGGCTCATTCAGCTGGGATTGGTCGAGAGCAATCGCGGCGTCGTGATCGCGGATATCACGCGCTGGTTCTCCTTCGTCGATCAAATACCGCTCGCCGCCCGCGCGGATGCGGAGCGCCGTTAGGCGCCGCTAGATTTCAGCCTCGTCGTCGGCTTCTGGCTGGGGCGCATACAGAAGCGAGAACACCGGTTCGAAATCCACCTCTTCGGCGGGCGTCCATTCGACAGGGCGTATCGGCGCCTTCTTCGCGCTCACCGCATAGGTGAAGGATTTGAGCGAGGATGCGGCGTTGAAAACGCGCGAGGGATCCTTTGGGCGACCTTTCAGCGGATTGTTGAAGAGGCCTTTCTTCTTGCGCGCCGTGGTGAGGTTCTCGTAATTCGCCACATACCAGACGAATTGGGAGAGCAGCAGATCGACATCGGAAATCTCGACCGAGTCGATGAATACGAAGAAACGCTCCACGCCCTTGAGAATGTCGTCTTGCAGACCTTCGATGTCATATTGGGCCGCAAATTTCTCCGCCAATTCCTGCGCGACCTCCTCCGCAGGCGCCTTGTCTTCCAGATAAGCGCGCGCGGCTTCAGCGACGATCATCTCGAACACGAATTGCGGGGGGTGCTTGCCTTTGTGTTCACTGCTCACGTGCTGCTCCTCCGGGACTTTTCATGTCCGTTTGGCTCTTGGGCGCATCCAGGGGAGTTTCGCTTTCCTGCTCCTGAACGCCAGAGGAATTCGGTTCAAGCGAAGAACCAAGCTTATCGGGCTGGGGGGTGAAAGGTTCGGGCAGCGCTTCGGCGGATGCGACAGGCCGCCAGCGTTCTTGCCATACGCGGGCGCGCTCCTGGGTTTTCAGCAGATCGGCAGGCTTCAGCTGGGCCATCGTCTCATCCCGTTGCTTCCGCGCCTGCACGCGCCCGTTGGACACCGCGAGATTGGACCAGAAATACGCTTCGATCGGATTCGCAAATCCAAATGTCGGCGCAAAAGAAATCGCCAGGCGCGACAGCGCGTCGTTATCGCCGCCTTCGGCCTGTTTCGAAAGACGGGCGCGAACCCATTCCATGCTCTTTTGCGGAACCGGCGGCTCAATCGTCTTGAGCATGGCTTTGCGCGCGTTCAGCGCCTTGCGTTCGCCTGAAACGGCGGCGAGCGTGACCCAACGCATCGCGTCTTCGAAATTCTGCGGCGTCGCCACGCCATGCCAAAGAAAGAGCGAGAGCATGAACTGGCTTTGCGGGTCGCCTGTCTCGGCGAGCCGGCGCGCCTGACGCGCGGCTTCCGGAAGATCGCCCGCCTTGATCGCTTCTGCTGGGTTCGGCGCCTGCGTCGCCGATTGCGCATAAGCGCCCGTCCCGCCGCAAGCCGCCAAACCGACGAAGAGCAGGATCGTTCTTATACTGACGCTCAAGCGAGCAAACATCACGCGAATGATCCGATCAGCTGAAAGCGATTGAGACAAACTAGCGCGAGCGTCGCGCTTGTGAAAGGTCGCGGCGTCCCCGGATGCGAAAAAGCGGGCGAATAATCCGCAGCTCAAAAAAAAATATGTCGGGCGCGCGATTTTTTTGCGGTCAGGGCTAAAGCTTTCCCCCTAGCGACCGTCTTTCGTAGCGTGAGGAAGGGTTCGGGAAACGATCCATGTTCAACAGGCCAGTCACAGAGGGACATGCCGCAGGCGTCGCCGGCTCAGGTCCTTCGCGCGCCGATTTGGCGGCGAGCGCTCCGTCAGGTTCCGTCGAACTGCCTGCCCAGGCCGTTACGGAAACCGCCGCCAACCATGAGACGCCGCAAGACCATCATCGCCTCATGCATGATGCGGGCTTGATCGGTCGCGTGCGCGCTGCGGTGGACGACGTTTACGCCGTGCGAAAACAACGCGCGGAGCTGGAGGCGCTCCAGGCGAAACTTATGTTCAACGGCAAGTCTGCTTCTGGCGATCAAACCTGGTCCGAAGAGGTTGAGCGGAAATCGCTCGATGCGCTTGAGCGGTTTCGCGCTTTGGAAGAGGCGATCTCGTGGGGCGGTGAGGATAAGCAAGTCGTCGATCTGTCGGCTTCAGCGAACCAAAATTCCGGCCGGATCGAGTTGATGGGCAAGATCGAAGCGGCTCTGGAGAAAGTCGGCGCCTTGCGCGAAAAGCTGACGAAGCGGGAAGACAGCGCGCATGAAAGATTGATCGGTCTCAACCTCTCCGTGAGCAGCTTGAACACTGCACGCGTGCTTGCGCGTGAAACCCCGTTTGGCCTGTCCGCCGCTTCGAGCGCGGTGGATCATGTTCTCGCAAATGTTCGGGCGATGGTGGCCGCTCATGGGAAGATCTCGCCTGATCTCGTGCGCCTGGTCATCAATCTCTGACGTCAGCCTTTCAAGCCATTTGTCCAGCTGTCGATGAAAGTCTTGAGCGACGCTCTTGTGTTATTGGCTTCCGAGACCGTCGCATTCATAAGCGAGAATTGCTTGAGATAGCGTTGCTCGACGGCCAACGTCTTGGCGTCGAGCTCGGATTGCTTGGTCGAGAGTTCAGACAATTGCTTGCTGGCGCTGCTCGATGTCTTTTGCAGCGCCGACTGGCCATCCTTTAATTGCGTAAACATATCCTGCAGCCGCTCGACCATGCCCTTTCCATAATAGACATAGGTTTTATAGCCGATCGGCGCGGAGGTCTCGACGCCTGGGGGCAGGGCGATTTCGAGACCTGCGGCCTGGGTTCCGCTTTTGGCCGAGAGCTTTCCAATCGATAGAGACGCGGGCGCGCCGTTGATGGTCCATGTCTTGAAGTCAGTTTTTTCGATCGCATATTTTCCCGGCGCCAGTCCATTGTAGCCAGCGATCGACAAGCGCGAGTCGAGCACCTGGCGTTTTGACGCCAGTACGGCCTCCACCATTTCGGGATTCTGTTTCATTCGCCGTGCGAAGATGTTTTCGTCGAGCTTCAGGCTGCCGTCTCGATTCGTGATCACCCCGAGTTCCGCAAGCGTGAACCCGGCGTCGCTGAAGCCGGAAATATCCTGTGTCGTGAAGCGCCGCAATTCACTCATCAACGCTTTCGTTGAGGGATCATTCGACAGCCCGCCGCGCTTCTTTGGGTCGAGATTGAAGGCTGTCTCCGTTTTGACCGTCTCGAGCATCAGGTTGAAACCGGAGACCAATGTCGCGACCGCATCGCTGAGCGCCTGCGTGTTATACGAGGAAGAGAGAGTCACTTCGCTCGCCGTCACGCCGGCGGCCGTGATCTTGACGCCCGGCAGAACGTCGTTGAAATCATTCGTCGAGGAGACGATCGGCACGCCATCGATGGCGATCCGCGCATCCGAGCCCGTGCGCACGACCTCAGAGCCATCGAGAAAAAGACCGTCGCCGGCTGACGGCGAAACCGTTCCGTTAGTCTCCGTCGTGATGCTCGCGAAGAAAGAGCTCGCCTCGCCCTGTCCGCCCTTCACGCCGAGGTAATATTTCGGCGCAGACGGTGAGCCGCCCTGAATGATCGTCGCTTGGTAACCCGGAATTTCGTTGATGCGATCTCGCAAAGCGGGAAGGGTTTTCACATCCGTCAAATCAATCGAGGCGATGGTCGTTCCTGCATTGTCGGCGGAGCCGCTCTTCAGCGTCAGCGTTCGATTGGCGTCCGTTCCCGCCAAAACGCCGTCGAGGCTCGACATCGGCGGAAACAAAAGGGACGCCTCGGCCGCGAGCTGCTCCACCGTGACCTTGCCGACGAAAGTCGGCGCCACGCGCGTGTCCACGAACTCCATCTTGACCTTGGAGGTATCGCTTGAGCTTGGGCTTCTATGAAAGGTCTGCGGATCGCCGAGAGCGGCCAGAGCGTCGTTGAACGTGTTCACGACGGAGACGATTTTTCCGATTGAGGAGACTTTAGTCTCCAGAGCCAGCTTTTTCGTCTCGATATTCGCCTGCTGCGCCTGTTTGGATTGGGTTGCGAGGCTTTTCGCCAAGGACTTGATGTCGATCCCTGAGCCGGCGTTAAGCGTATTGACGATATCGACCATCTGGACTGATCCTATTCACTACCGCTTGAGGCCAGCAATTTTCAGACCATTATTTGAGAAGGCTGAGGACGACCTGCGCCTGATTATTCGCCTGGGCGAGCATCGCGGTCGCCGCCTGTTGGAGGATCTGGGATTTGCTGACTTGCACGGTCT
>CAIXDD010000452.1 GCA_903918155.1 uncultured Hyphomicrobiales bacterium | reverse complement strand
TCGTGGGCATCGTCATCGGCGTCGGCATTTTCAAGACGCCGAGCATCGTCGCAGCGACCACGGGCGATCCCGTTCTGTTCATCGGCGTCTGGATCGCCGGCGGTCTCGCGACCATCATAGGCGCCCTGTGCTACGCCGAACTGGCGGCCATGCATCCCGACGCGGGCGGCGAATATCATTTCCTCGCGCGCGCCTATGGGCGGCGGGTCGCCATACTCTTCGCATGGGCGCGCGGAACGGTGATCCAGACCGGCGCCATCGCCCTCGTCGCCTTCGTCTTCGGCGATTACGCCGCGCAGCTTCTGCCGCTGGGCGCGCAGGGCCCCACGATCTACGCGGCCCTGTGCGTCGTCGCGCTGACCGGCGTCAACATCATCGGCACGCTGCCGGGAGCGCGCGCGCAAAAGGCGCTGGAGATCGCTACGATTCTCGCCATCGTCGCCGTGATCGCCTTCGGCTTTTCCGCCAGCGGGGAAGCGGCGAAGCCGGCGGCGCCGGATGCGGGCGGCGCGCTCGGCCTCGCCATGGTGCTGGTGCTCCTGAGCTATGGCGGCTGGAACGAGATCGCCTATCTCTCCGGCGAAATGCGCGACGTGAAGCGCGACATGGCGCGCGCCATCTTCATCGGCGCGGGCGTGGTGACGGCCATTTACGTCGGCTTCAATCTCGCGCTTCTGCAAGCCTTCGGCGTCGGCGGGATCGCCGAGAGCAAGGCGGTGGGCGCCGATCTCATGCGCCTTGTGGCCGGGGAGGCCGGCGTCGCGCTGCTCGCCGTCGCCGTCTGCCTGTCGTCGCTCTCGACGCTCAACGGCACGATTTTCACCGGCGCGCGCTCCTGGTACGCGCTGGCGCGCGACGTGCCGCTGATCGCGCGCTTCGGCGTGTGGGACGGCGCGCGCGACAATCCCGCCAATGCGCTGGCGCTGCAAGGCGCCCTCTCGCTCGTTCTGGTCGGGCTTGGCGCGTTCACGCGCGACGGCTTCTCCACCATGGTGGATTACACCGCGCCGGTCTTCTGGTTCTTCCTGCTTCTGACAGGCGCGTCGCTGTTCGTCTTCCGCCTGCGCGAGCCCGCGCGCGAGCGCCCGTTCCGCGTGCCGCTTTATCCGCTCACGCCGGCGCTCTTCATCGCCATTTGCGCCTATCTGCTCTATTCGAGCCTCGCCTATACCGGCATGGGCGCGCTGTTCGGCGTGGGCGTGGTGGCGCTGGGCCTGCCGTTCGCGTTGCTCAGCCGGCGCGACAAGCCCGCCGGGTGACGGCGGGCGGGCGCTTGCCTTCGCCCCCGTCGCGGTGAGAGACAAGCGCGTTCAGGAGACCCCGCCGTGCCGCAACTCGCCCAATCCCCGATCACGCCCATACTGCTGCTCGTCGCCTCGAACGTCTTCATGACCTTCGCGTGGTACGGGCATTTGAAACACAAGGGCAGCCCGCTGCTGCTGGCCATCGTCGCGAGCTGGGGAATAGCCTTCGTGGAATATTGCCTCGCGGTGCCCGCCAATCGCTGGGGCAGCGCGTTTTACAGCGTCGCGCAATTGAAGACGATTCAGGAAGTCGTGACCCTGCTCGTCTTCGCGGCCTTTTCTACCTTCTGGCTCGGCGAACGGCTGGGCTGGAATCATGCGATCGGCTTCGCGCTGATCGCGGCGGGCGCATGGTTCGTGTTTCAGGGCGAGACGTGACGGGCGACGCCCTAGTCCGCGTCCTTCATACGCGCGCGCATGTGCGAGCGCAGCGCGTCGACGGACGTCCAGGCGCCGTCGCGCTCGAAACCCCAGAAGGTCCAGCCGTTGCACGCGGGCAGGCCCTGCGCGAGCGCGCCCACCTTGTGGATGGAGCCGACGATCTGCCCTAGCGACAACGACCCGTCCACGCGCACCAGCGCGCGATGCCGGCGCTTCTCGTCCACAAGCTCCGCGCCCGGCGCGATCAACCCCGCCTCGACGACGCTGGCGAAAGCGACGCGCGGTTCGGCGCGCTTGGGCGTGGGGATCGACACGACGTCCGCCGGCAGCGGCTCGACCGCCTTGATGCGCGCGCGCGCGGCCTTGGCGTAGACGTCGTCGCGTTCGAGGCCCAGATAATCGCGGCCCAGGCGCCTGGCGACCGCGCCCGTCGTGCCGGATCCGAAGAAAGGATCGAGCACGAGATCGCCCGGCTTGCTGGCGGACATGATGACGCGCGCGAGCAACGCCTCGGGCTTTTGCGTGGGATGCGTCTTGCGGCCGTTGGCGTCCTTCAGCCGTTCGCCGCCGGTGCAGATGGGCAAGAACCAATCGGAGCGCACCTGGCAATCTTCATTGCCCGCTTTCAGCGCCTCGTAATTGAACGTGTAATTCTTGGCCTGCGCGCCGCGCGCGGCCCAGATCATCGTCTCATGGGCGTTGGTGAAGCGGCGGCCGCGGAAATTCGGCATCGGATTGGCCTTGCGCCAGACGATGTCGTTGAGGATCCAGAATCCGAGGTCCTGCATCAGCGCGCCGACGCGGAAAATGTTGTGATAGGAGCCGATCACGAAGATCGTCGC
>CAIXDD010000451.1 GCA_903918155.1 uncultured Hyphomicrobiales bacterium | reverse complement strand
GATCTCGGCCTGCCGGTCGTTATGTCGGAGGCCGACGCCATTCTGCGCCGGGAATTCGAAACGATCTTCGGCCCCACCGTCGACGCGCCCTGAAGGCCGGCGCGACCGGCGACGCCTGCGCTTTGGCGCGCCGCAGGGCGTTCCTATATCCTGCACGCCACGTCATGGAGACCGCCATGCATCGTCCGACGGCCCGCGTCGCCCGCCTGTTCGCCCTCTGCCTCGTCGCCGCAAGCGCGTCAAATGCTCTAGCGCCGCAGCCCGCCCTCGCCCAGACGCTTGCGCAGCAGCCGCAGCAGCAGCCGGCGCCGTCGGGGCGCGTCGCGCCGCAGGAGCGCGCGCAGGTGCAATATTCCTATGCGCCCGTCGTGAAACGCGCGACGCCGGCGGTGGTGAACGTCTACGCCTCGCGCGTGGAGCGCCGCCGCGCGAATCCGCTGTTCGACGATCCCGTGTTCCAGCGCTTCTTCGGCCAGGGGCCGGGGGCGCCCGACGCCAATGTCGCGCGCTCGCTGGGCTCCGGCGTGATCGTGGATCCCGCCGGCCTCATCGTCACCAACAATCACGTCATCGAAGGCATGACGGCGGTGAAAGTGGCGCTCACGGACCGGCGCGAATTCGACGCGGAGATCGTGCTGCGCGATCCGCGCACGGACCTCGCCGTGCTGCGCATTCGCGGCGCGCGCGAATTTCCCGCCATCGAGATCGGCTCGTCGGATTCGCTGGAGATCGGCGACATCGTGCTCGCCATCGGCAATCCCTTCGGCGTCGGGCAGACCGTGACGCAGGGCATCGTCTCCGCATTGGCGCGCACGCAGACAGGCATCAGCGATTACGGCTTCTTCATCCAGACCGATGCGGCGATCAATCCCGGCAATTCAGGCGGCGCGCTGGTGGACATGCGCGGCCGGCTCGTGGGCGTGAATTCAGCCATCTATTCGCGCAGCGGCGGATCGGTTGGCATCGGCTTCGCGATTCCCTCCGACATGGTGAAAGTGGTCGTGGCGAGCGCGAAGGGCGGGCGCGCGCTCGTGCGCCGGCCCTGGCTCGGCGCGGGCCTGCAGAACGTCTCGAAGGACATCGCCGATTCGCTGGGCCTTGAGCGGCCCGCCGGCGCGCTGGTGGCCAATGTCGCGCCCAATTCGCCGGGGGAGCAGGCGGGCTTGCGACGCGGCGACGTGATCGTCTCGGTGGACGATCTCGCCGTCGACGATCCCGAGGCGTTCGGGTTCCGGCTCGGCACGCGCGAACTGGGCGCCACGGCGGATCTCGGCGTGGTGCGCGAGGGCCGGCGCACCAGCCTGCGCGTGCGGCTTGCGCCCGCGCCGGAGACGCCGCCGCGCGAACCCGTGCGCATCACCGCGCGCTCGCCCTTCATGGGCGTGACCGCCGTCAATTGGTCGCCCGCGGTGGCGGAGGAAATGGGCGTGGAGGACCTGCGCGAAGGCGTGGTGGTGACGGAGGTCGCCGGCGATTCGCCCGCCGCCGCGCTCAACCTGCAACGCGGAGACGTGATCGCGGCCGTCAATGACGAGCGCATCCTGCGCACGTCGGATCTGGCGGCGACCGCGCGCCTGCGTCCGCGCTTCTGGCGCATCACCATCCAGCGCGGCGGCCAGACCTTCCAGACGATCGTGGGCGGCTGACGCGAAAACGCCGCCCCGAAGGGCGGCGCTTGATGAAGCCGTGTCGCAAAGTCGTGTCGCAAAGCCGCGTCGCAAATCTGGCGGCAAATCTGGCGGCGAGCCAGAGCGCGTCAGGCGGCGCGGCGGTCCTTCACGGGCGCGCTCTTGACCGGCGCGCTTTTGGCGGGCGCGGCCTTGCCGGGCGCGGCTTTGGCGAGGCGACGCTTGAGCGAGCCCCAGAGCTTTTGAATCTCTTCCGAGGCGGCGCCCCAGGGATTAAGCTCGGTGACGCCGTAACCATGCCGGGCCGCCTCCTGGAAGTCGACGCGCGCGCTGATGAAGGGCGTCACGACGCCGCCCATCGCCTCCAGCGCCTTGGCGCCCTCCTCCACCCGCGCGCTCTGCTGCACGGGCGGGCATTGATTGAGAAGGAAGACATATTCCTTGCGCAGGTCCTTCACGAATTTGCGGGTGGTCTCGCTGGCCCACAGGTCGAACACATTCGGTCGCGCGGGAATGACGCACAGGTCCGCGCCCTTCATGGCCGCCTGCGCCACGGGAGATTCCGTTCCCGGCGTGTCGATGATGACGAGCGTCACCCCCGCCTTCTCCAGCGCGGCGAGCGCGGCCGGCAGGCGCGCGGCGGTCACCGCCTCGCAGCCGATGCTCACGTCCTTGCGCACCTTGTACCAGCGGCTCAAGGAGGCCTGCGGGTCCATGTCGATCAGAAATACGCGTTCGCCCGCTTCATGCGCGGCGACGGCCAGCGAGGAGGCGATTGTGCTTTTGCCGGAGCCACCCTTCTGGGTGACGAGTGCGATGGTCCGCATGAAATTCCCCTGGATCCCCTCAAGGCCCGCAATGAGGCTGGCCTTCCAACCGGCCGCGCAAACGCAACAAACGCGCCCCAGTGAAATGAGGTAATGTGAAAAACCATTGAGTCGCAACAGAATTCAAGCGGAAGGCCGCTCGCCTGCGCATGGTTGGCGGCGCGTGTGACTTGAAAGACTCATGCGCAGCATCGCGCAAGCGCATGAAGACAACGGATCAGGTGCTTGATGAGTAATCTGTTTTCAGCGGCTGGACTTGAGAAGGAGACGCCGCGTCCGCTCGCCGACCGTCTGCGTCCGCGCCATTTGCGCGATGTCGCGGGGCAGGACCATCTTCTGGGCGAAGACGGCGCGCTGACGCGCCTGATCGAATCAGGTTCGCTGGGTTCGCTGATCTTCTGGGGCCCGCCGGGCACGGGAAAGACGACGGTGGCGCGCCTGCTCGCAGGCGCCGCGCAGATGGAGTTCGCGCAGATCTCCGCGATCTTCAGCGGCGTCGCCGACCTCAAGAAAACCTTCGAGGAGGCCCGCAAGCGGCGCGCGGCCGGGCGCCCGACGCTGCTGTTCGTCGACGAGATCCATCGCTTCAACCGCGCGCAGCAGGATTCCTTCCTGCCCGTCATGGAGGACGGCACGATCACGCTGGTGGGCGCGACGACGGAGAATCCGTCCTTCGAGCTGAACGCCGCGCTCCTGTCGCGCGCGCGCGTCATGACCTTCCGCGCGCTCGACGAGGCGGCGATCGCGAAATTGCTCGCCCGCGCCGAGGAAGCGCAAGCCCAACCCTTGCCGCTGGACGGCGACGCGCGCGCCGCCCTCGTGCGCATGGCCGACGGCGACGGGCGCGCCTGCCTCACCCTTGCCGAAGAGATCTGGCGCGCCGCCCGGCCGGGCGAGACCTTCGACGCCGCGCGCCTGTCCGACATCGTGCAGCGGCGCGCGCCGATCTACGACAAGGCGCAGGAGGGCCATTACAATCTCATCAGCGCGCTGCACAAATGCGTGCGCGGCTCCGACCCCGACGCCGCGCTCTATTATCTCGCGCGCATGCTGGAGGCGGGCGAGGACCCGCTCTTCCTGTGCCGGCGCGTGGTGCGCATGGCGGTGGAGGACGTCGGCCTGGCCGATCCGCAGGCGCTCGTCGTCGCCAATGCGGCCAAGGAGGCCTATGATTTTCTCGGCAGCCCGGAGGGCGAGCTGGCTTTGGCGCAGGCGGTGATCTATGTCGCAGCGGCGCCCAAATCCAACGCCGCCTACAAGGCCTATAAGGCCGCGCGGCGCCTGGCCGCCGAACATGGCTCGGTCATGCCGCCGAAAGCCATCCTCAACGCGCCCACCAAAATGATGCGCGAGGAAGGCTATGGCGAGGGCTATCGCTACGACCACGACGAGCCCGACGCCTTTTCAGGACAGAATTACTGGCCTGAGAAGATCGGCCGCCGCGCCCTTTATGAGCCGGCGGAGCGCGGTTTCGAGCGCGAGATCGGCAAACGGCTCGAGTATTGGTCCAAGCTGCGGCGCGAGCGCGGGGGCTGACGCCCCAAAGCCCGAAGTCGACGCCCCGCCCGTCGCGGGCTATACAGCCCGCATGACAGCCTTTCTCATCGTTTTCCTGGGCGCGGGCCTTGGGGGGGCGGCCCGCCATGCGCTCAACCTCGGCTGCGCGCGCTGGTGCGGGCTCGACTTTCCGTGGGGCACGACGGCGGCCAATCTCGCCGGCTCCTTCGCCATGGGCCTGCTCGCCGGCTGGCTCGCCTTCCGCGCCGGCGAAGGCTTCACGCAACAGGCGAAGCTTTTCCTCGCCACCGGCGTGCTGGGCGGCTTCACCACCTTTTCCGCCTTCTCGCTCGACGCGGTGCTCCTGTGGGAGCGCGGCGAGGCGATGAGCGCGGCCCTCTATGTCGGCGGCTCCGTCGCCGGCTCCATCCTGGCGCTGGTCGCCGGCCTCTCCCTGATGCGGAGCCTCGCATGACGAACGCCCGCAAACCCGCCTCCCGCAAACCCGCCGCGCGCGGACCCGACGCGCGCAAGCCCGCGCGCAAATTCGCGCGGAAAAAATCCCCACAAGAAAAGCTCGCGCAAGAAAAACCTGGGCAAGAAAAGCCTGCGCACGAAAAGCTCGCGCAAGAAAAGCTCGCGCAAGAAAAGCCCGCGCGGAAAAAATCCGCGTCGCCCGCGGCCGCGCCCGCCCCGGCGGGCGTGCAGACCATCGCCATCGCCGCCGACGAAGACGGCATGCGGCTCGACCGCTGGTTCCGTCGGCGGTTCCCCGCCGTCGGCCTGTCGCATCTCAACAAGATCTGCCGCAAGGGCGAGGTGCGCGTGAACGGCAAGCGCGCGGAGGGCTCGGACCGGCTGAAGGCGGACGATCTCGTGCGCGTGCCGCCGCTGAAACTCGATGCGTTCGAGGCGCGTTCGCCCGCCGTGAAGCGGCCCGAGGCCAATCCGGCGGATTCGAAACTGATCCGCCAGATGACGCTCTACGAAGACCGCAAGCTCATGGTGCTCGACAAGCCGTGGGGGCTCGCCGTGCAGGGCGGCTCGGGCACCACGCGCCATATCGACGGCATGTTGCAGGCCATGGCGGAGGAGATGGGCGAACGGCCCGTGCTCGTCCATCGTCTCGACCGCGACACGTCGGGCGTGCTGCTGATCGCCAAGACGCGCCGGACGGCTGCGGATCTGGGCGAGATCTTCCGCTCGCGGCAGGCGCGCAAGATCTATTGGGCGATCGTGCAGGGCGTGCCCAAGCCTGCGCAGGGACGCATCTCGCTCTTTCTGGCCAAGGGCGCGGCCATGGGCGACGACCGCGCGCGCGCGCGCAAGCCCCAGGCCGGCCCCGGGCGCGTGGACCCGGAGAAAATGCGCATCGCCAAACACGGCGAGGCGGACGCGCAGCATTCGGTCACCTATTACGCGACCGTGGACAAGGTGGCGCCGCGCCTGGCCTGGCTGTCGATGAAGCCGATCACCGGGCGCACGCATCAATTGCGCGCCCATGCGGAGGCCATCGGCCATCCCATGATCGGCGATCCGAAATATCACGGCGCGCTGGCGGAGAACGATCCCCGCCGCACCGATCCGATGCGCGCCATTCCCGCCGATGTGGAGAACAAGCTGCATCTGCTCGCCCGCCGGCTCATCCTGCCCAATCCCTCGGGCGGCGTGCTGGACGTGAGCGCCCCCCTGCCCCCGCACATGAAGAAGACCTTCGACCTGTTCGGCTTCGACATGGGCCAATACGATCCCATCATGGACGCGCCGGAGGAATGATGTCGCGCGAACGCCTCGGGCCGCTGCCGCAAGCCGGTTACGACGCGGCGCAGAAAGCCGCGCATGAAGATTTTCAGGCCCTGCGCAAGGCGGATTTCTCCGGGCCCTGGCATGTCTTCATCCGCGCGCCGGAATTGCTGACCGCCGCCCAGCGCATGGGCGAATATCTGCGCTATCGCTGCTCGCTCGCCGGCCGGCTGTCGGAATTGGCGATCCTCGTCGTGGCGCGCTTCTGGACGCAGGACTACGAATGGGGCGCCCATCGCAAACATGCGCTGGCGGCCGGGCTCGCGCCGGCGACCCTCGAAGCGATCCGCGACGGACACAGGCCCGACGGCCTCGCCGAGGACGAAGCCGCCGTCTTTGATTTCGTCTCCGAACTCCTGCACGCCAAGCGCGTGAGCGACGCCGCCTATGCGCGCGCGCTCGCATGTTTCGGCGAGAAGGGCGTGGTCGATCTGTGCGGCCTCGTCGGCTATTATCAAATGCTCGCCCTCACCATGAACGTCGCTCGCACGCCCGCGCCGCAGGGCGAAGAGCCGCTGCCCCGTTTTCCCGAATGAACCTCGTCGTCTTCGACGTCGACGGCACGCTCGTCGACAGCCAGAACTATATTTGCGAAGCCCAGCGCCGCGCCTTCCTCGCCCATGGGCTGGAGCCGCCCGCGCGCGAGGCCATGCTCTCCATCGTGGGCCTGTCGCTCGTGCGCGCCTTCGAGGTTCTGGCGCCGGGCGCGCCCGCCGAAAGCCTCGCGGAGGCCTATAAGGCCTCATGGGCCGACATGCGCGGCAAGCCCGAATGGGACGATCCGCTGTTTCCCGGCGCGCGCGCGGCGGTGGAGCGGCTGGCCGCGCGCGAGGACGGGTTTCTGGGCATCGCCACCGGCAAGTCGCGCAAGGGCGTCGCCACGCTGTTCGACAAGACGGGATGGGAGCCCCATTTCCACACGATCCAGACCTCCGACCTGCATCCCTCCAAGCCCGCGCCCGACATGCTGCTGGCCGCGCTCGCCGAAACAGGAGCGCAGCCCGCGCGCGCGTTCATGATCGGCGATTCCACCTATGACATGGAGATGGCGCGCGCCGCCGGCGTCCACGCCATCGGCGTAAGCTGGGGCTATCACGCGCCGGACCTGTTGCGGCGGGCGGGCGCCTCGCGCATCGTCGCCGACTTCCCGCATCTGGACGCGCTTCTGGCCGATCTGCTCGACGGCGCGCCCTCTCCCCCGACGTGAGCGACATGACCGACGATTTCTCAAAAGACATGCTGCCGAGGCCGGGCGAAGCCGTCGACCCGCGCGAACTCGCCCGCCGCGATCTGCAAAAACATCTGCCCAAGCGCTTCTATGCGCAGGCGGCGCCCGAACGCGACGGCGCGCTTTTCGCGCTCGCCCTCGACGGACGCCGCGCCCGCACGCCCGCGCGCAATCCCATCGCGGTGCCTGCGCAGCCGCTGGCCGAGGCGCTGGCGCAGGAATGGAACGCGCAGGGCGAATTCATCGATCCCGCCCGCATGCCGCTCACGCGCATCGTCCATTCCGCGCTCGACGGCGTGGCGCGCGAGATGGAGGCGGTGGCTGCTGACGCGGCGAAATACGCCGCATCCGACCTTCTGTGCTATCGCGCGGGAGAGCCCGCTTCCCTCGTCGCCGCGCAGGCCGCCGCCTGGGACCCCGTGCTCGACTGGATGCGCCAGACCTATGGCGCGCGCTTCGTCCTCGCCGAAGGCGTCGTGTTCGCGCAGCAGAACGAGGAGGCGATCGCCGCCGCGCGCCGCGCGCTGGACGGGCTCGTCTTCCGGCAGGACGGCGACGTGGCCGCGGCGCTGCGCCTTGCCGCCCTGCATGTGATGACGACGCTGACGGGCTCTCTCCTGCTGGGGCTGGCGGTCGCCGCGCGCTTCATGGAGGCGCAGGCGGCATGGACCGCCGCCCATGTGGACGAGGACTTCCAGATGCGCGCCTGGGGCGAGGACGCGGAGGCCCTGGCGCGCCGCGCCCGGCGCTGGGAGGAGATGCGCGCCGCCGCCCTCGTCTGGGCATAGCCGGCGCCGCCTCCCCCATCCGTCGCATTCCGGCCCCCGTCCGCGCGTGCTAGAGGAACGCAAGTTCGGCTGGAAACCCACGCGCCATGAAGCACATCCTCGACGCCCTCGAAGAACGCCGCGCCAACGCCCGCCTGGGCGGCGGACAGGCCCGCATCGACGCCCAGCACAAGCGCGGCAAGCTGACCGCGCGCGAGCGCATCGAGCTTCTGCTCGACCATGGCTCCTTCGAGGAATTCGACATGTTCGTGCAGCATCGCTGCGCGGATTTCGGCATGGATCAGGGCGACAAGATCCCCGGCGACGGCGTGGTCACCGGCTGGGGCACCGTGAACGGCCGCACGATCTATGTCTTCGCGAAGGATTTCACGGTGTTCGGCGGCTCGCTGTCGGAGACCCATGCGCAGAAGATCACCAAGATTCAGGACATGGCGCTGAAGAATCGCGCGCCCGTCATCGGCCTGTTCGACGCCGGCGGCGCGCGCATCCAGGAGGGCGTGGCCGCGCTCGGCGGCTATGGCGAAGTGTTCCAGCGCAACGTGCTGGCCTCCGGCGTCATTCCGCAGATTTCGCTCATCATGGGGCCTTGCGCGGGCGGCGACGTCTATTCGCCCGCCATGACCGATTTCATCTTCATGGTCCGCGACACCTCCTACATGTTCGTGACCGGCCCCGAGGTGGTGAAGACCGTGACCCACGAGGAGGTGACGGCGGAGGAGCTGGGGGGCGCCGTCACCCACTCCACCAAGTCCGGGGTGTGCGACCTGGATTTCGAGAACGATGTCG
>CAIXDD010000450.1 GCA_903918155.1 uncultured Hyphomicrobiales bacterium | reverse complement strand
TCCTGCAGGAGCAATACAAGCGCTGCTGGACCTTCATGCCCACGCCCGGACTCGCCACGCGCTACGTTCCCCAGCTCGAGGTGAATTACCTCGCCTCCGGCGCGCTCGCGCGCGAGCCCAAATTACGCAATCCGCCCGCCGATCCCACGCTCATGCCGCTCGCCGAAAGCGCGCTGCGGGCGGTGAAGACCTGCAATCCGCTGCGCATTCCCGCGCAGTTCCAGCCTTTCTACAACGAGTGGAAAGACCGCATCCTCCGGTTCGACCCCGAGGAGATGATGGGATGACGCGCCCGCGGTCGCTCAAATCAAGTCACGGAGGAAGATGATGCCGCTCCTCACTCGCCGCGCCTTCGCAGCCTCGGCCGGCGCGTTCGCCGCCGCGCTCGCCTCGCCCGCAGGCGGCGCCCGCGCGCAGCCGCGGGAACTCGACATCCGCGGCGGCTCCTTCCGCCCGGTGAACATCGCGGTGACGAATTTCGCCGGCGACGCGCAACAGGGCGCGGCGATGAGCGAGATCATCAACAATAATTTCCGCCGCTCCGTTTATCTCGCCCCGCTCGATCCGCGCACCTTCGCCGACCGCGCGCCCAATCCCGATCAGGCGCCGAATATGGATCAATGGCGGATGATCAGCGCGCAATATCTCGTCACGGGGCGCACAGGGCGCGGACCCGACGGGCGCATGCGCACCGAATTCCGCCTGTGGGACGTGACGACCGGCCAGCAGGTCGCCGGCCAGCAATTCGTCACCGATCCCAACAATTCGCGCCGCGTGGCGCATATCGTCTCCGACGCGATCTTCTCGCGCGTCACCGGCGAGAAGGGCTGTTTCGACACCCGCGTGGTGTTCATCGACGAAACGGGCCCGAAGGAAAGCCGGCGCAAGCGGCTCGCCATCATGGATCAGGACGGCGCCAATGTGCGCTATCTGTCGCGCGGCGACGATCTCGTGCTCACGCCGCGCTTCTCGCCCTCCTCGCAGGACGTCACCTATATGGCCTTCGGCCAGGGCGATCCGCGCGTCTTCCTCCTGTCCATCGAGACGGGCCAGCGCGAAGTGGTCGGCAATTTTCCCGGCATGACCTTCAGCCCCCGCTTCTCGCCCGACGGCCAGCGCATCATCATGTCGCTGTCGCAAGGCGGCGCGACCAATCTGTTCACGATGGATCTGCGCTCGCGCACGACCACGCGCCTCACCGACGGCTCCGCGATCGACACCTCGCCGTCCTATTCGCCGGACGGATCGCAAGTGGTCTTCGAAAGCGACCGCGGCGGCGGCCAGCAGATCTATGTGATGGCGGCCGGCGGCGGCGGCGCCAAGCGCATCTCCTTCGGCTCCAACGCGCGCTATTCCACGCCGGTCTGGTCGCCCAAGGGCGATTTCATCGCCTTCACGCGCCAGCGCGCCGGCGCCTTCGGCATCGGCGTCATGCGCCCGGACGGTTCGGGCGAACGCATCATCACCGAAGGCTTCCATAACGAGGGGCCAACCTGGTCGCCCAACGGCCTCTATGTGATGTTCTTCCGCGAGCCCGGCGGACAGGGCGGACCGAAAATCTACATGGCGGACGTCTCGGGCCGCGGCGAATTCCCCGTCGCCACGCCCGGCTTCGCCTCCGATCCCAGCTGGGGCCCGCTGCTGAGCTAGCCCGCCCTAAAGCAGCGAGGAGCGCCTGCGCCACGTCATCAGCGTGAAGCCGTCCGCATCGCCCGTGCGCACGAAGCCCTCGCGCAGGAAGAAGCGCCGCGCCTTAGCGTCCTGCAGGGGCGCGCGCGCGCGCAACACGCCGGCGCTGAGCGCCTTGGCGGATTCCATCAAGGCGCCCGCGACGCCCGAGCCGCGCGCGCTCTGCGCCACGACGATGCGCGTCAGCGTGCCCTCTCCGGGATGAAGCGTCACGAAGCCAGCCACCGCGCCATTGGCGGCGTTGACGGCGCAGATCGTGCGCGAGCCCGCCTCATGCAGCGTCTCGATATGTTCGAACAACCAGTCGTGGCGATCATGGACGGACAGCGCCGGCATGTCCGGCCCCCAATTGGCGATCCACAGATCGGCGACGTCCCAATGATCGGGCCGCAGGAAGGGATGCAAGCGGACGTCATGGGCGGCGGACATGCTCAACGCTCCGTCAGCTTGAGCTCGATGCGGCGATTGCGGCGATAGGCGTCCTCGCTCTCGCCGGAATCGAGCGGCTGGAATTCGCCGAAGCCCGCGGCGACGAGATGTTGCGGCGACACGCCGCGCGTCACGAGATATTGCACGACGGAAATCGCGCGCGCGGCCGAAAGATCCCAATTGGAGCGATAAAGGCCCGCGCCCTGCAGGGGCCGCCTGTCGGTATGTCCGTCCACGCGCATGACCCAGCTGATCTCGGGCGGGATTTCGCGTTCGAGATCGGCGAGGGCTGCGGCGAGCTTGTCGAGTTCGGCGCGGCCGGCGGGATTGAGCTCCGCGCGGCCGGTGTCGAACAGGACCTCGGACTCGAACACGAACCGGTCGCCCACGACGCGCACGCCCGGACGCTGGCCCAGAATGTCGCGCAGGCGGCCGAAGAAATCCGAGCGATAGCGCGCAAGCTCCTGCACCTTCTGCGCCAGCGCGACATTGAGGCGCGAGCCCAGATCCGAGATGCGCGTCTGGCTTTCGCGGTCGCGCTTTTCGGAGGCCTCCAGCGCCTCCTCCAGCGCGGCGAGCTGGCGACGCAGGGCGGCGATCTGCTGGTTGAGGATTTCGACTTGCGCCTGCGCGCGCGCGGAGATGCGCCGCTCCGATTCCAGCGCCTCGCGCGCGGCCGAGACCGCGCCGCCGGCTGCGGCGGCGTCCGCCCCGCTCGCGCTCGCCAGCCCCTGCAAGCGATCGCGCTCGCGCTGCGTGGCCTCCAGCGTCGCCATGATCGACGACAGGCTCGATTGCGATTCGGAGCGATTGGCGCGCTCCAGCGCGAGCAGCGAGGTCAGCTCCTCGATCTGCCGGTTGAGGCGCTGCAGCGCGACGTCCTTGCCCGAGACTTCGCGCGACAGGAAATATTGCGCGAAGACGAAGATCGACAACAAAAACACGATGGCGAGCAGCATGGTCGACAGCGCGTCGACGAAGCCCGGCCAATAATCGAACCCTCCGGCGCGGCGACGCGAGCGGGCGGGCGGCATCAGCGCTGTTCCCGCTCTGCCGCAAGCCTGTCGAGCACGCGGCGCATCTCGCGCTGCTGCTCGGCCTGCG
>CAIXDD010000449.1 GCA_903918155.1 uncultured Hyphomicrobiales bacterium | reverse complement strand
CCGCGCCGCCCGCGAAAGCCGGCGCGCCGACCGCGGATGCGACGCCGATCCACAGCGCCGCCCATGCGCCGCGCTTGTCCATGGCCTGACCCTCCCCTCTTGCGTGGCGTCCAACTGGCGCATCCAACTGGCGCGATCCCGCCATCTTATCGCATCGGCCCGCGAGGCCAAACGCGCCCGCCCTCTTGCCAGACGGCGCGGCGCGCGCCAAGATCGGCGAAACGCCGCGGGCGCGCAAGACGCGGCGAGCGTTGCGCCCGAGAAGGCGGAGAAAGCGGAGGAAAGGCAGCCCGTGACGACGAGTCTCTTGATCCTGCATGGACTGCTGGCGACCGCGCTGCTGGGCGGGCTGACCCATCAGACGGCCGCCCTGCTCTGGCCGGCGCGCGGCGGGGACGGCTTTCTCGACGCCTATCGCAGCGTCAAGGCCGCGCGCTTCACGCGCGTCAATGCGGCGCTCTATGTGATCGTGTTCGCGCTGGGCGCGGCGATCTATCCCGCCTATCGCATCGGCGTGCGCACATGGATCGAGCGCGCGCGGCTGTGGGACATCTCCGGCCTGTTCGAACTGAAGGAGCAGACGCTGGCGATCGGCCTCGCGCTGCTGCCGTTCTTCTGGCTGGTCTGGCGCGATCCGAAAGAGCGGGAGACGCGGCTTGCGCGCCTCGTCGTCACCGCCCTCCTGTGCGCCATCGTCTGGTACGCATTCATCGCCGGCCATATCGTCAACAATGTGCGGGGCTTGTTCGGACAATGATCGCGCTTCGCATGAGCGGCCTGTTCGCCGCCGCCTTCGCCATCGCCTATACGGTCGCTTTCGAAGGCCATTACGAATTATTCAGCTACCATCCCAAGCTCGGCGCCTTCGGCTGGGGCCAGGAGGCGATGCGCGACGGGCCGGTGATGCATTGGTACGGCGCCATCGCCACCGGCGCGCTCGTCGGCGCGGCCGCCTGCGCGCTCGCATGGCCGCTGCGCCGGCGCCTGGCGCCGCCGATCTGGCTGGGATGGGCGGTTCCGCTGGCCTGCGTCGGCGCATGGGGCTGGCTGCTGCGCGGGTTCTTCCTGCGCTGAAGGCTCACCCGAGCCGGTTCGTCAGCCAGTCCACGCCGATCATGCCGGGCGTCAAGGTCGTCGTCGCCCAGGCGAAGGCGGAGGTCCAATTGGCGATCTGAAAGGGCGTGCGCGGCATTTCGCAGGCGCCCGCCGCCAACGGCACGGCCGCGCGCAAAGGCCCGACGAAACGCCCGCCGAACACGCCCAGCGCGCCCCATTTCTCAAAGAAGCGGTGGCCGCGCGGCAGAAGCTCGGGATAATTGCGGATCGGCCACATGCGCGCGATCTGCGCGTGATAATGCAGGCCCAGCCAATAGGACAGCCAGTCGCCGAGCGCCGCGCCCAATCCGGCGGCGAACCAGATCGGCCAGAAATCGAGCCCGGCCGCGCCGATCAACGCGCCGACGCCCCACAAGATGACGGTGGCCGGCACGAGCAGCGCGACGAAGGCCAGCGATTCCGCAAAGGCCAGCGCGAAGACGATGGGCGCCGCCCAGGCCTGATGCGCCTTCATGACGTCGAGCACGACCTGCGCGAAAGCGGGAAGCTGCGCCTGATCCATCTCACACCACCACGGTCAGTCGCTTGGCCGCGCGCGTGACGCCCGTATAGAGCCAGCGATGGCGATGTTCGCGGAAGGCGAAAGATTCGTCGAACAGGACCACGTCGTCCCATTGCGAGCCCTGCGCCTTGTGCACGGTCAGCGCGTAGCCGAAATCGAACTCGTCGGAATTGCGCCGCAGGGAGAAGGGCACTTCGTCCTCGCCTTCGAAAAAAGCCGGCGGCACGCCGATGCGCTGCGGCTTGCGCCCGGGATCCTCGTCGGGCGTGACCGCCATGCGCAGGCGCCCGTTGCGCAGGCCCGTGGCGGTCTGCACGCGCCAGACGCCGCCGTTGAGCAGGCCTTTCTTGCGATCGTTCTTGAGGCAGACGAGCTTGTCGCCGGGCTCGGGCGTCGCGCTCGTGCGGTTGAGCAATTGGCGGATGCGCTTGTTGTAGAGCCGCCGCGTGCGGTTGAGGCCCACCAGCACCTGATCGGCCGACAGGACCGCGCCCGCCTCGATGTCGTCGCGGCGGATGACGCGCGTGTCGCCGTAATCGCCCGGCTGCAGCCGCCCGCCCTCGCGCACGATCATCGACAGGCGCACGATCGGGTCGCCTTCCGCCTGCCGATGCACTTGCGTGAGCATGGCGTCGGGCTCGGCTTCGGTGAAAAAGCCGCCGCCCTTCACGGGAGGCAATTGCGCCGGATCGCCCAGCACGAGAACCGGCCGGCCGAAGGACAGGAGATCGCGCCCCAATTCCTCGTCCACCATCGAGCATTCGTCGATGACGATCAGTTTCGCATTGGCGGCTTCGCTGTCGCCGTTCAGCTCGAAGGAAGGCTCCTCGCTCTCGAGATCGCGCGGGCGATAGATGAGCGAATGAATCGTGCGCGCGTCCGGGCAGCCGCGCGAGCGCATGACGAGCGCGGCCTTGCCGGTGTAGGCGGCGAACACGACGTCGCCCTCCACGCCCTCCGCCACATGGCGG
>CAIXDD010000448.1 GCA_903918155.1 uncultured Hyphomicrobiales bacterium | reverse complement strand
GTTCTGGCCGATCCGGCCCGCGCCATCGTCGATCTGCCCGAGATGCGCTTCGACGTTTCGCCCCAGCCGGCCGCCCCGATCGCCGGCCCGCGCGGCGCGCGCGCTGCGGGCGCGGGGGCAGGCCAGCGCGTCGGCGGGCTGATCCTGTCCTATCGCTTCGGCGCCGTGGGCCCGGGCCGCTCGCGCATCGTCATCGACCTCGCGGGGCCGGCCCGGATCGTCCATGCGGCGAGCGAGCCGGGGCCCGAAGGGCGGGCGCGGCTCGTCATCGATCTCGCGCCCAGCGATTCCACCAGTTTCGCCGTCGCCTCCCTTGAGGGCCGCAGCCTGCAGGCGCAGGCGCCCCGGCCGGGCGCCGCCGCTCCGGCCGAGCGCGAGGCGTCCGAGGCGCAACGTCTTGGGCGCGGCGGCCGGCCGCTGATCGTGATCGATCCCGGCCATGGCGGCGTGGACGTGGGGGCGCAGGCCGCCGGGCGGCCCGCTGAAAAGGAGATCGTGCTCGAATTCTCCCGCGCGCTCGCCCGCAAGCTTGAGGAGACGGGCCGCTTTTCGACCCTGCTGACGCGCGAGGGCGATTCCTTCGTGTCGCTGCCCGAACGCGTGCGCATCGCGCGCAACGCAGGCGCGCAGCTCTTTCTGTCCGTCCATGCGGATTCGCTGAACGAGGCGACCGTGTCCGGCGCCACCGTCTATACGGTCTCCGACAAGGCCTCCGACGCCCATGCGGCCCGGCTCGCCGAACGCGAGAACCTCGCCGACAAGGCCGCCGGTTTCGAGACCGCAGAGGACTCGTCGGACATTTCCGACATCCTGTTCGATCTCACCCGCCGCGAGACGCGCGCCTATAGCCATGTGTTCGCGCGCACGCTCGTGTCCGTGTGGAAAGAAGCGGCGGGCCTCAACAAGAATCCCCATCGCGCCGCCGGCTTCCGCGTGCTTCAGGCGCCCGACGTGCCGTCCGCCTTGCTGGAGCTGGGCTATATTTCGCATCAGAAGGATGCGGAGTTGATGAACACGCCGGCCTGGCGGGATCGGACGGCCGGCGCGGTCGCCCGCTCCATCGAGGCTTTCTTCGCCCTCCGCGAGCCCGACGGCGCGGCGCAGGCGGGCGGGGGCGAAGCGGGCGGGGGATAGGCGAGGGGCCTCGCAAGAAAGGCGGCGCGCCGCCATATCGACACAAAGGCGCGTCAGGCGTTGCGTTCAGGGCGTTGGGGACGTTGGGGACTTTGGGGCGGCCCGATCCCTGCGGAACGAGACGCGTGCGAAGCGGGGTTTGGGCGCCGGGACGATGGCGAAGGTCATGGTCGCGCCGCCTTCCTCGCCGTGATATCCGCAGGCGCGCGCCGGGGATCTTTTGAGTCCCGGCCGCCGAAGGCAGAGGCTTCATGGGTTCGATCTTCAGATTTTTCGGCTTCCTGTTCGCCACCGGCGCGATGGTTTTCATCGCCGCAGCCGCCGTGGTCGGGCTGGTGATCTGGCATTACGAGCAGGATCTGCCCGACTATACGCAATTGCGCAATTACGAACCGCCCGTGATGACGCGCGTGCACGCCGCCGACGGCAGCCTGCTCGCCGAATATGCGCGCGAGCGCCGCCTGTTCCTGCCAGCCTCCGCCATTCCCCCGATGGTGAAGAACGCCTTCCTCTCCGCCGAGGACAAGAATTTCTATTCGCATAACGGCATCGATCCCGAAGGCATCGCGCGCGCCGTGCTGATCCTCGTGCGCGGCGACCGTCGCATGCAGGGCGCCTCCACCATCACCCAGCAGGTCGCGAAGAACTTCCTGCTCTCCAACGAACAGACGTTCGAGCGCAAGATCCGCGAGGCGCTGCTCTCCTTCCGCATCGAGGCTGCCTATTCGAAAGACAAGATCCTCGAGCTTTATCTCAATCAGATATTCCTCGGCATGAATTCCTACGGGGTGGCGGCGGCCGCGCTGAATTATTACGGCAAGGCGCTGCATGAGCTGACCGTGGCGGAGGCGGCCTATCTCGCCGCGCTGCCCAAGGCGCCCAGCACGCTCAATCCCTTCCGCAACCGCGACGCCGCGGTCGCGCGCCGCAATTACGTGATCGGCCGCATGGTCGACGACGGGCACATCACGCCCGATGAGGCCGAGAAGGCCCGGCGCGAACCGCTGGCGGTCAATCCGCGCGTCCTGTCGCCCAACGCCTATGTCGCGGGCTATTTCGCCGAGGAAGTGCGGCGCGAATTGCTCGATCGTTACGGCGAGAAGAAAGTCTACGAGGGCGGCTTGTCCGTGCGCACCACGCTCGATCCGCAAATGCAGGTGCTCGCCCGCAAGGCGCTGGTGGACGGGCTCGTGCGCTTCGACGAGGCGCAGGGCTTCCGCGGCGCGATGCGCTCGATCAACATTTCCGACGATTGGGGCCCGCCGCTGGCCGAGATTCCCGCGCTGGGCGACGTGAAGCCCTGGCGGCTCGCCGTCGTGCTCGACGTGGGCGACAACGCCGCCCGCCTCGGCTTGCAGCCGGAACGCGAGGGCGGCGGCGCGGTGTCGCGCGAGCGCCAGACCGGCGTGCTCCCGGCCGAGGGCATGCGCTGGACGGGGCGGCGCCCGCGTCAGGCGCTCCAGCCCGGCGACGTCGTCTATGTCGAGCCCGTGGACGGGCGCGCGAACGAATATCGCCTGCGCCAGATTCCCGAAGTGTCGGGCGCGATGGTGGCGATGGATCCTTACACCGGGCGCGTGCTGGCGATGGTGGGCGGCTTCTCCTTCGACCAGTCGGAGTTCAACCGCGCCACGCAGGCGCTGCGCCAGCCGGGCTCGTCCTTCAAGCCCTTCGTCTATGCGACGGCGCTGGACAACGGCTACACCCCGTCCTCCATCGTGCTCGACGAACCCATCGAGATCGATCAGGGCAATGGCGAGATTTGGCGGCCGGACAATTACGACGGTCGGCCCACCGGCGCGCATACGCTGCGCTATGGAATCGAATTGTCGAAGAACCTGATGACCGTGCGCCTCGCGCGCGACGTGGGCATGCCGCTGATCGCGGAATATTCGAAGCGCTTCGGCGTCTATGACGAAATGCCGCCGTTCCTCTCCATGTCGCTGGGCGCGGGCGAGACGACGGTGCTGCGCATGACCACCGCCTATTCCATGATGGCGAACGGGGGGCGGCGCATCCGCTCCACGCTGATCGACCGCATTCAGGATCGGTGGGGCCGCACGATCTACAAGCACGACCAGCGCGTATGCGAGGGCTGCGATGCGGAGCGCTGGGACAATCAGGCCGAGCCGCGCCTGATCGACAAGCGCGAGCAGGTGCTCGATCCGCTCACCGCCTATCAGATCACCTCCATGATGGAGGGCGTCGTCCAGCGCGGCACCGCCACCGTGGTGAAAGACGTCGGCAAGCGCATCGCCGGCAAGACCGGCACGACCAATGACGCGAAGGACGTGTGGTTCGTCGGCTTCTCGCCCGATCTCGCCGTGGGCGTCTTCATGGGCTACGACCGCCCGCGTTCGCTGGGCAATTCCGCGACGGCGGGCCGCTACGCCGCGCCGATCTTTCGCGACTTCATGAAAGTGGCCCTGAAGAACAAGCCCGACGCGCCCTTCCGCGTGCCGCCGGGCATCAAGCTCATCTCCATCGATCCGCGTTCGGGCACGCGCGCGACGGGGGCGGGCTCGATTCTGGAAGGTTTCAAGCCGGGCACCGCGCCGCCGGATTCCTATCTGGGCGACGCCGCTTTCCGCGGCCCCGGGGGGCCGGTCTCCGACCGCGCCATCGGCACGGGAACGGGCGGGCTTTACTAGGGCGGTTTACAGGCGTGCGCCGCGTCAGTATGAACGACGCAACGCTTTTCAGTCAGTGGGTCCCATGCGCGCGGAAGCCGAATCGCTCGTCGAACAGATCAAGCAGTCCGTGGGACTGCTGAGGAGGCATCTTTGACGTCGACGCCGCGCAACGCCGTCTGGCGGAACTGAACGCCAAGGCCGAAGACCCTTCGCTCTGGAACGACGCCGAGGCCGCGCAGAAGATCATGCGCGAGCGCACCGATCTCGAGGACCGGCTGGGTTCGCTCACGCGTTTCGAACGCGAACTCGACGATGCGGTGACGCTCGTGGAGCTGGGCGAGGCGGAGGCCGATTCCGAGACCGAGCAGGAGGGCGTTTCGCTGCTCAAGGGCCTCGTCGCCGAGGCCAAGCGGCGCGAGATCGAATCCCTTCTCTCCGGCGAGGCGGACGCCAACGACACCTATGTCGAAGTCCATTCGGGCGCCGGCGGCACGGAAAGCTGCGATTGGGCGCGCATGCTCGCGCGCATGTATGCGCGCTGGGGCGAGCGGCGGAAATTCCAGGTGGACCTCATCGAGGAGACGCCGGGCGACGAGGCGGGCATCAAGTCCGCCACGCTGGTGATCAAGGGCCACAACGCCCATGGCTGGCTGAAGAGCGAGTCGGGCGTGCATCGCCTCGTGCGCATTTCGCCGTTCGATTCCAATGCGCGCCGCCATACGAGCTTCGCCTCCGTCTGGGTCTATCCCGTGGTCGACGACCGCATCCAGATCGACATCAACGAGAGCGATTGCCGCATCGACACCTATCGCGCCTCGGGCGCGGGCGGCCAGCACGTCAACAAGACGGATTCGGCGGTTCGCATCACGCATATGCCCACCGGCATCGTCGTGGCGAGCCAGCAGGAACGCTCCCAGCACAAGAACCGCGCGCAGGCGTGGGACATGTTGCGCGCGCGCCTCTACGAGCGGGAGCTGGAGCTGCGCGAGGCGGAGAAGAACGCCGCCGCCGCCTCCAAGACCGACATCGGCTGGGGCCACCAGATCCGATCCTATGTGCTGCAGCCCTATCAGATGGTGAAGGACCTGCGCACGGGCCACACGTCCGGCACGCCCTCCGACGTGCTCGACGGCGATCTCGACGAATTCATGCAGGCCTCGCTCGCCCAGCGCGTCTACGGCGGCGGGCCGGGACAAGTCGAGGACGTGGACTGATCCGCAGCCGCGTCCGCATCGGCATCGGCATCGGCAGCCGCGCGCGCCAGCGCTGCGCCTTCTAGCCCGCGCCCGCTTCGCCGAAAAACCAGTCGCTGACGAACCATGCGCAGATCGCGGCCGCGCCGAGCCAGAGGCTCACGACGATCGCGCCCGCCAGCCGGTTTTTGGGGAGACGTTCGGCCTCGCGCGCCTTGGCGCGGGCCTCCGCCATCAGGTCCGGCGGCATGAGCCGCAGCGCGATCCACAGGCCGAGCGGCACGAGGATCAGATCGTCGAGCAGGCCCAGCACGGGCACGAAATCGGGAATCAGGTCCACCGGGCTCAGCGCATAAGCCACCACGAAGAGCGCGAAAGCCTTGGCGCGCAGCGGCGCGCGCGGGTCGCGGGCGGCGATGGCGAGGGCTGTGATTTCGCGCTTCAGGGCGCGGGCGGCCTCGCGCAGGCGTTCGAGCCGGACCATCGGCGCCTCTATTTGCGGCTAGCGAACCACACGCCGGCGAGGATCAGCGCGCAGCCTGCGACATGGAAGCCCGTCAGCGTTTCGCCCAGAAGCAGCGTGGCGAGAATGGCGCCATAGACGGGGATGAGATGCAGGAAAACGCCGCCGCGCGAGGCGCCCACCGCCTCCACGCCGCGGTTCCAGCAGATATAGGCGAGCAGGCCCGGAAAGATCGTCACATAAGTGAGCACGGAAAAGGTGAGCGCCGTCGGCTGGAAGGCGAAGCCGCGCGCATGTTCCAGCGCCCAGAAGGGCGCAAGCGCCACGCCCGCGATCAGCGCGAGGCAGAAGGTGAAGGTGAGCGGATGCACGGGCGGGCGCAGGCGCAGGAAGACGCTGTAGATCGCCCAGACCACCATGTTGAGCAGAAGCAGCACGTCGCCGAAATTGAAGGCGAGGCTCGCGAAAGCCGACAGCTCGCCGCGGCTGACGATGGCCATGACGCCGCAGAAGGAGACCGCCACGCCGAACAGGTTGAGCGCGCGCAGACGTTCGCGAAAGGCCAGCGCCCCGATCGCCACGATGACCGCCGGCGCGAAGGAATTGAAGATCGACGCATTCAGCGCGCTCGTGTGCTGAAGCGCCACATATTGGATGCTGGAGAACAAGGCGCCGCCGAGCAGGCTCAGGCCCAGCACGCGCCGCCAGCCCGCGCGCAGGACGGGCCAATCGCGCCGCACATGGCCGGCGACGAAGGGCCACAGGATCGCAGCCCCCAGAAGCCAGCGCAGCGAGCCCAGGCTCATCGGCGGCACATGGCCCGCGCCGGCGCGTCCCGCGATATGGTTGCCGCTCCAGAACAGGCCCGCCAGCGCCAGCATCAGCCAGGGATTGGCGAGCAGGCGCGCCAGCGGCGAGGCGGCGGCCGGACCGTTCGCGGCCGGCTGCGCAGATTCTTTGGGCATGGGGCGGTTCCGCGTTGCGCCTTTTCCTTGCGCCGCCGCGTGGTCTTTGGCAATGCCGCAGCGGTGCTAGCCGCGCGCGGACAGGCGCTGGCCCGCGCGCAGGAAGCGCATGGGATCGACGGGCTCGTCGTCGATGCGCACTTCGTAATGCAGATGCGGGCCGGTGGATCGGCCGGTCGAGCCCAGCGATCCCACGATCGCGCCGGCGGGCAGGAATTGCCCTTCCATCACCGAAATGGCGGACAGATGCGCGTAGCGCGTCGTCAGGCCCCCGCCATGGTCGATCTCGACGAGATTGCCATAGCCGCCGGAGGGGCCGGCGTGGGAGACGCGCCCCGCTCCGGTGGCCCGCACGGGCGCGCCATGGGCGTCGCGGAAGTCCACGCCGGCGTGATGGGCGGGGCGTCCGAGAAAGGGATCGGTGCGCGCGCCGAAGCCCGAGGTCGTCTCCGCATGGTCGGGCAGGGGGCGCCCGAGGGGCGCGTCGCCCAAAGCGCGACGCAGCCGGTCGGCGAGGCGCACGTCGTCCTGCAATTGCGCCACTTCGCGCTCGAAGGGCGTGCCGTCCGGATTGACCTTGAAGGGCACGAACGGCCCGCCCGTCGCCGCGCCCGGCCCCGCGCCTTTTCCGATTGCGATCTTCGCCCCGGCCTGCGGGCGGCGCTGGTCGGCGCCGAGAAAGCGGTCGGCGTGGACGCCCAGTTCGGCGAAGGCCATGCGCAGCCGCCGGGCCTCTTCGCGCGCGAGGGCGCCCACGCCCGCCAGCGCCCGGGTCTGCCGCTCTTCCGCATGGGCGATGGCCTGGCTCACCCGGGCGAGCCTTG
>CAIXDD010000447.1 GCA_903918155.1 uncultured Hyphomicrobiales bacterium | reverse complement strand
TCGTCGAACTGGTCGCTACAGAGCCGACGATCCGCAAGGCGACGCTCACGGATGTCGCAGGCCTTATCCTTCTGGACACCAGCGAGTCTGACGCCGATGCGAACGCCCCGGACGCCGCCAGAGCGTCTCAAACGCCGGTCGAGTCAGCCCCGCAAGACAAGAAGACATTCGCCGTCATCAATAATTTCGGCGAGCGCGCGGCGGCTTTGCATTTTTGGAAAGACAATTCATCGCGCGAAAAAGTGCTCGCGACTCTGCTTGAGGCGTTCTTGTGGGCTGTCGCGCAATGTTTCGCATGCGCCGCGCCCATCGTCCTGGGCGCACTGCTCGTCATCCGCCGCAAGGAACGAGAGACGCCAGCCGCGTCGCTGCAAAGGCTGCAGCGACGACTTTTGCTTCTCTCCGGCTGCATCGTCACCGCCGCCACGCTTTATGTGTCCGCTCTGATCTTCAATGTCTTCGAGCGGGAGGTGCGCCCGCTCATGGAGGGAGAATCGGCCGCCATCGCGCGCGCGATCTCCTCGCCCTTGGCGCGCAGCGTCGAGAGCGGCTTCGCGCTCGCCGCCATTCCCGACATCGATCAATTTTTTGAGGAAAGCCTCAAACTCTACCCGCAAGTCCTCGCCGTCGCGGTGCGACAAAGCGATGGCTGGTCGACGCTGCGCATGCGCAACGGCGCGAGTCCCATCCCCTTGCGCTCGAACGAGGCTGCAAGCCGCTCCGCCACCTGGCAGACGGAACATGGATTTGAGGCGATCATTCCGCTCAAGAACGGGGATGAGACAGCGGCATGGCTGCATGTCGTGACGAGCCCCGACGCCGTCATCGCTGCGACGACGGACGCGCGGTGGGACATTGCCGTTCTCATCCTGGTGTCGCTGCTGATCATTTTCGAAATTTTTCGATTCGCTTTCCGGCCCGGCGATGCGACCGCTTCTGCCGACGACGCGCTCGAGGCGGCGCCCGCAATTGCGCGCCTCGCTCTCTTCCTGTTCGTGATGGCCGATCAATTCTCGATTTCCTTCATAGTCGTTCATGCGCGCGAGCTTGCGGGAACCGGCGCCTCGACTTTCATCTTCGCGCTGCCCATCATCGCATTCGTCGGCGCGATCGCCCTCAGCGGCTCTCTTGCGGCGCGGCTGATCGAAGGCTCAGGCGCCAAACGCGCTCTCGCCATTGGCGCAGCCATCGCTGCGGCGGGTTTCCTCCTCGCCTTTGCGACCACGCAGATCGCGCTTCTCGTCGTGGCGCGGCTCGCCAATGGCGTCGGCTATGCGATCGTCACGCTCGCGCTGCAATCGATCATGTCGAAGGGAAAGACGGAGGCGGAGATCAAACGCAATCTCGGCTCCTTCACCACCGCCATCATGACGGGCTGCGTCTGCGGCGCTGCGACCGGCGGCGTTCTGGCGGAGCGGATCGGGTACCATCTCGTCTTTTTAGGATCAGCGATCCTCGCGCTCGCGCCCCTTTTGTTCATCCCGCTGTTCCGCCATGTGTCCAAGCCCTCGGCGCGCGGTCAAAATCCATTCAGCAGCGCGCAGGCGATGCGCATTCCGCAATTCATGGGCGTCCTTTGCCTCGTCGCCATCCCTGCAAAAATCGTGCTCGGCGCCTTCGTGTTTTATCTCGCGCCCTTGTTTCTCAAGGACCACGGCTTGAGCGAAGCCGCCGTCGCGCGCAACGTCATGCTCTATGCGCTGTGCATGGTACCGGCCATTTCCATCGGCGATTGGCTGACGCGACGCGGCGCATCCAGCGATCTTCTTCTCATCGCATCGGCCTTTTTCACGGTGCTCGCGCTTGTCGTCGCTCCCTTTAATGTCGCCGTGGCGCTGGCTGTCACTGGCGCCTGCCAAGGACTCGCATCGGTGCCCATGCTTGGGAAAATCCCTACAATCGCAAACGGGGATCGCAGCAAGCAGACAGCCTTGTTCGCATTGCTCCGATCAGGCGAGCGCGTCGGAAGCATGATCGGGCCCGCCATCGCCGCCGTCAGTTTCGCACTTCTGGAACCCTCGCGAACGCCGCTGCCGCTGGCCGCGCTCTGCCTTGTCCTGCTGCTGCTTCTGATCATCCATATTCTCGCCATGCGGAGGCGCATTCCATGATTTCGCGCAGATCGCTCCTGTCGGGCCTCGCCGCGGGCGCCTCCCTGCTCCCTGCAATGGACGCCCAAGCGCAAAGCGAACGAGAATTTCACGTCTTCATGATTTTGTTCCGCGGGTGGGAAGACGCCTGCGACGGATTTCGCGATTATCTGCGCTCGCGCAATCTGCGCGTCCGCATCACGATTTTCGATCTGGATCAGGACATCAAAAAGGCGGCGGAAGCGGTGGAGCTTGCGCGTGTGGCCAAGCCCGATCTCGTCTTCGTATGGGGCACGTCGACGGCCATCGCCGTACTTGGTCCTTGGGACGCCCCCGATCCCAAGCGCCACCTCGTTGAGTTCCCCGCGGTCTTCTGCATAGTCACCGATCCCGTCGCGAGCCGCATCGTGAAATCGAACGAAGACACGGGCCGGAACGTCACTGGCGTTGAATATCTCGCGCCCTTGAGCGTGCAATTGCGCGCAATGGCCCTCTACAAGCCGTTCCGCAAAGTCGGAATCGTCTTCAATCCGCGTGAGCAGAACTCGCTGTCGACCGTTCGCGGATTGGAGGCGCTGGAGCGCGATTTCGGCTTCGAACTCTCCCGACATCCCGTGCGCTCGGAAGCTGGCCCGGACTTGCCGGCGGGCGAATTGCGCGACCGCGTGAACGAGGTGAAGCAGACCGACGCCGACTGGATCTTCATTCCGCCCGATACGCTGCTCAACGTGAATCGCGACGCACTCACCCAATCGGCGCTTGAGATGAACCTGCCCACATTCTCCTCGACCGAAAGGTTCGTCCGGGACTCAAACGGCCTTTGCGGTCTCGTGAGCCGTTATTGGAGCGTGGGCGCCTTCGCGGGATTCAAGGCTGAGCAGATCCTGCTTGGCGCAAAGACCGCGCGCAACTCGCCTGTCGAATTGCTCGCGCGGTTTTCCTATCTCGTGCGTCTCGACACGGCCAAGAGCCTGCGCGCGCCCCCGCCCCTGAAGGTGATGAAGGTCGCCGAACTCGTGTGAAGCGCTAGGCCGGAAGCGCGCGCACGGCTTGCGCGATGCTGCGCGCATCGGGGCGCACCAAAGGCTCCAGCGAGCGACTGATGGGAACGGGCGCGTCGACGGCCGCAAGCCGGCCCACGGGCGCGTCAAGCCAGTCGAAACATGTCTCGCTGAGACGTGACGCGATTTCACCGGTGACGCCATAAGCGCGCGGCGCGCCGTCGATCACAAGCGCGCGAAGGCCTTGCGCAAGATCTGCGTGCGTTCGACAGACGTCTTGAGCGGCGCGAAATAAGGACGCGCGAGATCGAGAATGGGGTTGAGCATGGCGAACAGGCGCCGCCCTCGCTTTCGAGCGCGAGGCTGGAGCCATGTTTCCTCCCGTGGCGCTCATGTCGTGATCGCCTGCTTATTTTCGCTGATCTTCCCGCCAGGGATCAGCGGTTGTCAAACCACCCCCTCGCGAGGCAGGATATGCGAGAGAGCGCGGCCGGCTATCGTTCCATCGACGACCGCGCATCCAATAGCGCACGACAGGGAGGATCGGCATGAACGACATGCCCAAAATCACGCAGGACATGATCAACCTCTATGATCGCTTCACGCATGTGACCCGCGACCGCGCGTCCTATCTGGAGGAATTGACGAAGCTCGTCGGCGATGCGCAGACCGCGCAATGCGTCACCGCGCTCATCCAGGCCAATGCGGGCGCAGCGCCCGTGACGCCGGAAAACGATTCCCGGCTCACGATGGAAACGATCACGCTGCCCAATGGCCTCGTCGGCTATCTCGCCATGCCGAAAGGGGAGACGCGGAAACTGCCGGGCGTGATCGTGATCCACGAAAATCGCGGCCTCGTTCCCCATATCAAGGATGTCGTGCGTCGCGTCGCAGCGGAGGGTTTCATCGCGTTCGGTCCGGATTATCTGGCGCCGCTGGGCGGCACGCCGGAGGATGAAGACCTCGGTCGCGACATGATCGCCAAACTAGAACGCCCCGCAGTAATCGACCTTTCGCTGAAGTCCATCGATTTTCTTCGCGCCCATGCGGCCTGCAGCGCCAAAATCGGCGGGGTCGGTTTCTGCTGGGGCGGCGGCATCGCCAACGCCACGGCCGTCGCGGCCGGCGATAAACTGCAGGCGTGCGTCGCCTATTACGGCGCGCAACCCAAGGCGGAGGACGCAGCGAAAATCCGCGCGCGTCTCATGCTCCATTACGCGGGCGAGGACGAACGCATCAATGCGGGCATTCCCGCCTTCAAGGACGCGCTGGAGGCAAACAAGACGGCCCATGACATTTTCGTCTATCCGGGCGCCCAGCACGCATTCAACAATGATTCAGCGCCCGCGCGCTACCACAAGGAAGCGTCCGACCTCGCCTGGGGCCGCACGATCTCCATGTTCAAAACCGCCCTGCAATAAGCGGCGATCCGGATCGGACGGGCCCTGCGCCCGTCCGAAGTTCGCGAAAAGACGCGACGCTCATCGCGCGGCGGGATCGCCCAATTCGAGATCATTGACGCGCGACGCGACGACAACGCCCCTCAGCTTGAGATCAAGCACCGCACGCTCCATTTCGCGGATCGCCGCCGAAACGTCCTGCAAGGGAATGGACGCGATGCCCACCAGCTGATCGGGCGCCTTCGACACCAGATCGGCCATATAATCGTGATTGAGCTTTTCGAGCCGCAATCCTTCAGTGGGATCGATTGAATAGGTGCATTGGTGAAGAATGTTCGGGCTGACGACCTGAATGTAGACGCCCATGTGATCCATTTCTTCGAGGCGCAGATTGAGTTTGGTCATGCGCTCGACCTGCTGCGTGGGACAGGCGCGCACAGCGCCGCCGGAATCGGCGCGCAATTGGCCAAGGACGGATAGTTTATAGGTCGCGTCGAACACTTCCTGCGTCATCGACTGCGCATGGAATTCGATGACTGGCGGGGTCTTGCGCGGACTCCCGCAGCGGCTGCGAACAATGGTCCTGAAACCTTGAGTCGGAAGAGCCCTTGCGCCGGCGCGCCGCGCAGAAGGCCGGACAGGCTAAATCTAGCCAAGTCCACGCCGGCTGGCCGGCGGCGCGGGCGCAACGCCGTCCAGCGGGCGCTGGCGTCATGTCGCCGTTCCCCCTATCCTGTCGCAAAACAGCGGGGGGGATTAGATGGCTCACACATTCGCATCCATGGCGCTTGCCGCCTTCGCAGGCCTTGCGGCAAGCGCGCTCGCGCAGGCGCAAACCGCCAATATCCTCACCATCGACAGGCTTGTGGAGCACACGTCCACCGTGCCCGCGATCAAGGGCGAGAAGGTGAGCCTGTTCGTGCGCGAGCGCGTCGCCGCCTCGATGCTGGAGTCTCCGCCGGGCAAGCCGTTCGAGCGCAAGGTCGTCTTGATGGTGCATGGCGGCTTCTCGCCCGCGACCCTCGCATTCGATGTGCAATATCGCGATTATTCATGGATGGAGCATCTTGCGCGCGAGGGCTTCGACGTCTTCACGATGGACATGACGGGCTATGGCCGCTCGACGCGTCCGCCGCAGATGGACGATCCCTGCAATCTTCTGCCCGCGCAGCAAAAGGACATTGCGCCGAAGACGCTTCCAAAGCCATGCGCGCCGACCTATCCGTTCGAACTCGTCAACAGCGACAGCGAGAGCGACGACATCAATGCGGTGGTCGATTACATTCGCAAGCTGCGCGGCGTCGACAAGATCTCGCTTCTTGGCTGGTCGGGCGGGGGCATTCGCACGGGCACGTTTATCGGTCGACATCCTGAAAAGGTCGATCGCTACGTGATCTGGGCCTCATCCAATTACAATCGCAAGAACCCCGATTCCCCGCCCGCCTCCCTGCCCGCCGCTGGCTCGCCCACGACATTTCAGACCCGGGCCGTCGGCACGGATCGCCGATGGCTGGGGACGCAGAAATCGCCTGCGATGATCGAACCAGGCGTGCCGGACATGATCGCGGCGCTTAACCAGCTGGCCGATCCGCTTGGCGCGACGTGGGGGCCGGGCGGATTGCGCGCGCCCACCCGCACCTATTGGGGCTGGAACGCCAATGGCGCGAAGAAAGTGCGGATGCCGACGCTCATCATGGTGGGCGAATACGACGATCTCACGCGCGCGAATCTGGAGCTGATCGAGGATCTGGGCGCAGCGGAGAAGGTCTTTCTCGGCATCGCCGGCGGCACGCATTTCATGAACTGGGAAACCCAGCGGCGGGTGCTCCACAAGGCGTCCGCCGACTGGCTGAAGAACGGCTCGCTCGGCGGCGCGACGACGGGCATGTTCCGCGCCGATGAAAACGGCGTCATCGCGAAGAAATAGCGCCCGCGCGCGCGCTTTTGCAGGCGGGCGGCGCGACGCTCAGGAATCCGTGGTCCCGTCTCCTTCCGGCGCGGGGCGCCCGGTGGCGACCAGGGGAAATGAAATCGTCCATGTCGTTCCCTTGCTCGCCGCCACCGACGCCTTTCCACGCACCTGCGCCGCCAGCCGCGCGACGAGGCCAATGCCGTGGCGCTTGCTTGAGGGATTCACCTCAAAGCCTAACCCGTCGTCCTTGATGACGAGCATCGCCATTTCTTCGTCCTTGGGGTCTCTTCGCACGGACACTTCGATCGCGCCCTCGCCTGTGGGAAAGGCGTGGTCGTAGCTGTTGGTCACCAGCTCCGTGACGACGATTCCCAGCGCCGTCACCGCGTCGAGGTCCAGCATGATCTCCTCGCTTTCGCAGCTGAGCGTGATCTTGGCGGATGAGTGGACCTCTCCAAGGCTGCTGCACAGCGACTTCACATAGGTTCCAAAGTCCGTCGTTCGGGTCATCTCCTCGCCGAGCAAATGGTCATAGACCTGCGCCAGCGTGGACACGCGGCGGCCGATCGCCTTGATCCCGCGCTGCACATTCTTGTCGTCGGTGGCGCTTAATTGCCGCGCCAGCATGCCGTAGATCAGTTGGAGATTATTGCGCACGCGGTGTTGCAGCTCTTCGGCCAAAACCTTCTTCTGATCGAGAAGCCTGTTCTTATCCTCCACAAGGCCCTGCATCTGCGTGATCGTCGTCTGCAACAGCGCGGTGCGAGACGCGGTGGCGACCGCTTCCGCGAGGACATTCGCAAATCCCGTCAGAAAATTGATGTCCTGCTGGTCGTAGTTCTGCGGATCGTCGCTATCGATTTCGAGCACGCCATAAGGCTCGTGCGCGCCCTTGATCAGAACGTCGATGGTCGCGATGATCCCATGTTCCGCATAGAACGGCGGCAGATCAAACTGATTGTCGTTGCGCAGGTCGTTGCAGATCGACGGCTCGCCGGTGGAGAACGCCCGCCCCTGCGGCGAGCTTGCGTCCGCGCGCGAAACGACATTGCCGATGACGCCGGGACGCCAGCCATATCCAGCGACGACCAAAAGATCGTTTTCGGCCGGTCGATATTTGCAAATCTTGCAAAAGCGAACGCTGAGTCCCTTGGCGCAGGCTTTGGCGGCGGCCGTCAGCACCGTCGTCAGGTCGCTTTCCGCGAGCGCGAAACTGCCGAAGGCCGCGATGGCGGCCTGCTGTCGAAGTAGTTTCTGGACTTCGTCAGCATCGCTCATGAGGGGGGCTCCGCGCGCCTGAGGCGTGCGCCCTTCAGCAATCGAAACCCGAGCGGGAAGGGCCGAAGCGTTGCGCCGCTGGCTCTGATGTCGCCGACGACCTCCAGCGAACGGATCAAGGCCTCGGCGCTGTAGGGCTTCCCGATGCTGCCTTCCCCGACCGCGTCCGCGCAGGCCGCGTAATTGCCGGTCGCGTAGAGGATGCCGACGTCGCCGGCCGCGCGCAATCGG
>CAIXDD010000446.1 GCA_903918155.1 uncultured Hyphomicrobiales bacterium | reverse complement strand
TCGTGGGCCTCACCGCGCTTTTGCTCGCCCCCCTTGCGATCCTGCTCGCGCTCTTCGCCACCTATTCCGCTTACGAACATGTGCCCGACGTGCAGGCGGCGGTGGCGGGCTCGGCGGCGGCGGCCGCCGGCATGATCATGGGCACGTCGGCGAAACTGATTCGCGGGCTTGACCGCAGCCTTGCGAGCCTCGTTTTCGGCGCGGCCACGTTCGCCGCCGTGGGGCTGCTGCGCATACCGCTCGCCGGGGTCGTGCTCGTGATCGTGCCGGTCTCCGTGGCTGTCGCCCTCTGGCGGGGGCGCACGCCATGAGCCTTCTCGGCCAGCTTGCGGTCACGTTCCTGTCGGTCGCCTTCTTCTCGATCGGCGGTGCGAGCGCCTTGATCCCCGAATTCCACCGGCAGGTCGTGGGCGTGCGGGGATGGATGAGCGATTCCGATTTCGCCCATCTGGTCGCACTGGCGCAGGTCGCGCCGGGCCCCAACATGCTGATCGTGAGCCTGCTGGGCCTGCGCGTGGGCGGGACGCCGGGGCTTCTGGTCTCCACGCTCGCCATCGTGGGCCCGCCCAGCGTCCTGGCCTTTTTCGCCGGCCGCGCGATGCACAAGCTCAAGGACGCCGCCTGGCTCGCCGCGGTCAAGGGCGCGCTGGCGCCTGTCGTGGTCGGGCTGATGCTGGCGTCGGGTCTGGTGACGGCGCAGGCGGCCAACCAATCCGCCTTCGCATGGGCGCTGACGGGGGCTTCGGCGATCTTCATGTATGCGCTCAAGCGCAATCCGCTGTGGGTGATCGGCGGCGGCGCGCTGCTGGGAATCGCCGCCGGCCGCGCCGGGCTCGTGTGAGAGACGGAGATGGGTCATCCTATCGGATGAGCCAGCGGCCAAAATGCGGAAATAAAAGGCATTCTTGCGAGGCCGGACGGGAGGGCGCGGCGTTCCGGCTTGCGTGGAGGGATGGGGTGCGTTAGTGGTCCGCGCGTCAGAAACGCGTGATGGGAATGGGCGTCGGCGCATTCCATGCGCACGTTTCGGCACTTCGCCAACGTTGCCCGGGAAGCCCATGTCGGGACTGCTCAACGACTATCTGCCTCTCGTCATCTTCATCGGGGTTTCCGCCTTTATTGCGGCGGCCTTGCTGGTGGCCCCGTTCGTGGTCGCGTTCAAGAAGCCCGATCCCGAGAAGCTCAGCGCTTACGAATGCGGGTTCAACGCCTTCGACGACGCGCGCATGAAGTTCGACGTGCGCTTCTATCTGGTGTCTCTGCTCTTCATCATCTTCGATCTTGAAGTGGCCTTTCTGTTTCCCTGGGCGGTCGCCTTTGGCGAGATCGGCCTGTTCGGCTTCTGGTCGATGATGGTCTTTCTCGGCGTGCTGACCATCGGCTTCGTCTATGAATGGAAAAAAGGCGCTCTGGAGTGGGATTGATGCAAACTTCTACGCCTTCGCCTCTGGTTGCGCCGAGCCCCCGCGGGATCATCGATCCGAACACGGGCAAGCCTGTCGGCGCCGACGATTCCTTTTTTCTGAACGTGAGCGACCAGCTCGCGGACAAGGGCTTCGTGCTCACAGCCACCGAAGACCTCATCAATTGGGCGCGCACCGGCTCGCTCATGTGGATGACGTTCGGCCTCGCCTGCTGCGCGGTCGAGATGATGCAGATGTCCATGCCGCGCTATGACGCCGAGCGGTTCGGCTTCGCGCCGCGCGCCTCGCCGCGCCAGTCGGACGTGATGATCGTCGCCGGCACGCTCACCAACAAGATGGCGCCCGCCCTGCGCAAGGTCTACGACCAGATGCCGGAGCCGCGCTACGTCATCTCCATGGGATCCTGCGCCAACGGCGGCGGCTATTATCATTATTCCTATTCGGTGGTGCGCGGCTGCGACCGCATCGTGCCCGTCGACATCTACGTTCCCGGCTGCCCGCCTTCGGCGGAGGCGCTGCTCTATGGCGTGCTGCTTCTGCAGAAGAAGATCCGGCGCACCGGAACCATCGAACGCTGACCCACGGCCCCATGGGGCCCGTCGGCGCGCCGCGGGGGCGGCGGGCCGGATTTGAACGAATGTGCCACCGCAGGGGGACTGCAGGCGAATGGACGAGGAATTGAAGGCTCTCGGCGACGCGATCGCCGCCGCGTCGCCCGGCGTGGTGACGCACGCCTATGTCGAATTCGACGAACTCAACCTCTGCGTCGAGGCGTCCCGCATCGTCGAGGCGCTCGCCTATCTGCGCGACGCGCCCGATTGCCTGTTCAAATGTTTCATCGACATCACCGCCGTGGATTACCCGGTGCGCGAGAAGCGCTTCGACGTCGTCTATCATCTGCTGTCGCCGCGCCATAACAAGCGCGTGCGCGTGAAGGCGGCGATCGCGGAAGATGCGGCCATGCCCTCCGTCATCTCCGTCTTTCCCAGCGCCAATTGGTATGAGCGCGAAGTGTGGGACCTGTTCGGCGTGCCCTTCTCCGATCATCCCGACCTGCGCCGCATCCTCACCGATTACGGATTCGACGGGCACCCGCTGCGCAAGGACTTCCCCAGGACCGGCTTCGTGGAGGTCCGCTACGACGATGCGCAAAAGCGCGTCGTCAACGAGCCCGTGCGCCTCACCCAGGAATTCCGCCAGTTCGACTTTCTCTCGCCGTGGGAGGGCGACACGCCCTATGCGCTCCCCGGCGATGAGAAAGCCCGGCAAGACTGAGCGAGACAGACATGAACGATCAATCTTCAGTCCGTAACTTCTCGATCAATTTCGGCCCGCAGCATCCTGCGGCCCATGGCGTGCTGCGCCTGGTGCTGGAGCTGGACGGCGAAGTCGTCGAGCGCGTCGACCCCCATATCGGCCTGCTGCATCGCGGCACCGAGAAGCTGATGGAGGCGCGCACCTATCTCCAGAACGTGCCTTATTTCGACCGG
>CAIXDD010000445.1 GCA_903918155.1 uncultured Hyphomicrobiales bacterium | reverse complement strand
GAGAGAGCCCCGGTTTTCCGGGGCTCTTTTTTATGCGCAAGGACTATCGATAATCCAGAAAGACTATCCGCCTTTCACGCGATTGGATCGCTTGGCTCGCAAGCCTATCCTGTTCCCACCTCAAGCCGCTCTTTGAGCCTGGAGACTGGAAATGGCCTATACGCTGAAGAATCTTTCCGCGCTCGCCGACATTTATTTCCATACCCTGCCCGGCCAATATCGAATCGCAGGACTGGGCGGCGACGACCAGATCACCGTGCGCCTCGGCGACGGCGGCGATGACTGGCTCGAAGGCGGCGCAGGCAATGATCGCCTTTTCGCCGCGGAGACAAATGACATTCTCGACGGCGGCGACGGTAATGACACGCTCGACGGCGGCGCGGGCGACGACCTTCTGCGCGGCGGCGCAGGAGCGGATTCGATCAACGGCGGCGCTGGCGTTGACACGGTGGATTATGCGACGTCCAACGCAGCCGTCATCGTCTCCCTCGCGCTCGATCCCACAAAGACCGCCCGTCCTACTGGCGGTCACGCCACAGGCGACGTCCTCAGCAATATCGAAAACGTGATCGGCTCAAACTTCAACGACACATTGAGCGGCAACAAGCTGAACAATCAATTGACCGGCGGCCTCGGCGCGGACGTCTTGCGCGGACTTGATGGAAACGACGTGCTCTTCGGCGACGAGATGGCGGATGCAAACGGCGACGGGCTCGCCGACGACACCGACGCCGACGGCATCCCCGACGGCGCGCAAGGCGCGGCGACCGGCGGCAATGACACGCTTGACGGAGGCTATGGCGACGACACGCTCATCGGCGGCGGCGGCAATGACTCGTTGCTCGGCGGATATGGCGCCGACAAATTGTTCGGCGGCTTCGGCGACGATTTGTTGAGCGGGGGCGATGGCGACGATCTCCTCGACGGGGGCGAAGGCGACGACGACCTGCTCGCCGGCAATGGCGCTGACATACTCCGCGGCGGGGCCGGCGCAGACTTCCTCAATGGCGGCGGCGGCGCCGACCAGATGTATGGCGAGGCGGGCGACGACGAAATTCTCGGAGGCGACGGCGCTGATATCCTCGACGGCGGCGCAGGCGCAGACCGACTTGACGGCGGCGTGGGCGATGATGCGATCGCGGGCGGCGACGGCGACGACGTGCTCAGCGGCGGCGCGGGCGCGGACGCGATGGACGGCGGCGCTGGCGTTGACACGGTCGATTACGGCGCGTCCGGCGGCGCTGTGGGTCTGGATCTTCGCACCGGCATCGGGTCCGGCGCAGCGCTGGGCGACCTTGTGACGAATGTGGAGAATGTGATCGGCGGCGCGGGCGCCGACGCCATCGTGGGCGACGACAAGGCGAACCGCATCGAAGGCGGCGCGGGCGACGACCAGATCGACGGCTATCTCGGCGACGACGTGCTGATCGGCGGCGCAGGCGCCGATCTTCTCGCAGGCAACGGTGGATTCGACACGGCCGATTATTCGTCCTCCGGCGCCGCGATCACCGTGACGATCAACAATGCGCCCGGCGCGGAAGGCGCGGCCCTTGGCGGCGACGCTGAAGGCGACCGCCTCACCTCCATCGAACGCGTGATCGGTTCGGCCTTCGCCGATACGCTCACGGGCGATGCTATGAGCAATACGTTCATGGGAGGCGCGGGCGCTGACGTGATCGACGGCGCAGACGGCTTGGACACTGCGGAATATTCATCCTCTTCCGCAGGCGTCATCGTTGCGCTGACGCAAGGCGCTACGACGATCGGCGCAGGGGGCGACGCGCAGGACGACGCGCTCACGAATATCGAGAATCTCATCGGCTCGGCTTTCGCCGATCGCCTCACGGGATCGAGCGCGGCCAATCGTCTTGAAGGCGGCGCGGGCGACGACACGCTGATCGGCGGCGCCGGCGCGGACCGCATCATCGGAGGCGACGGGATCGACACGATCGATTACACGACGTCGCTTGCAGGCGTCACGGTCGGCCTGAGCGCCAATCCCGATCCCAATATCGCCACGCAAGGAACCGGCGGCGACGCGCAGGGCGATCTGATAAGCCAGGTCGAGAATATCATCGGCTCCGCCTTCAACGACACGCTCGTGGGAAGCACGGCGGCGAATGCGCTCAGCGGCGGCGCGGGCAATGACGTGTTGACCGGCGGCGCGGGCGCAGACGTTCTGGATGGCGGCGCAGGCGTCGATTACGCGGTCTATTCGAACTCGACCTCCGCCGTGGGTGTCGCCTTGTCGACATCGGCTGTGACGACGGGCTCGGGCGGCGACGCGCAGGGCGATCAATTGTCGAATATCGAGGGCCTCATCGGCTCCGCCTTCAACGACCTGCTCATCGGCAGCGCCGCGTCGAATTACATCGACGGCGGCGCCGGCAACGATACGATCCGCGGCGGGCAGGGCGCCGATCAATTGATCGGCGGCGATGGAATCGACACGCTCGATTATTCGACCTCGCAATATGGCGTCGCCGTACTGCTGAGCGCGACGGCTGCGACGCAGGGCCAAACATCCAGCGGACAGGCCGGACCTTCCGACGCCGCTGGCGACGTCATCTCCGGCTTCGAGAGCATCACCGGCTCGAACGCGACCGATCTCCTGATCGGCAGCTCCGGATCCAACAAGCTCATCAGCGGATCCGGCAATGACGTGATGCGCGGCGGCAGCGGCTCCGACGTCCTGTCGGTGACAGGCGCAGGCGCCAAACTCGTCTATGGCGAAGGCAACGCCGACGGCGGCCTCGCAGGCGCCGATATTTTCCGCATTCTGGGCGGATCAGGCAATGTCATCGCCGATTATCAGGCCGGCGAAGACATTTTCGTCAATTCGCCGACCACGGGCTCGCTCACGCAAATCAGCCTCGGCGGCGTGACGACATGGGCCGTCAATCTCTCCGGCTCCACACACCAGACCTATGTGGCGCTCGGCTCTGCGGCGAGCCTCACGCAAACACAGGCCACGCAGGCGATGACCACGTTGCTGCAGAACGATCTCTTCTACAGCGCGAACCTCATCGCCTGAGCGCGATCGCGAGCATGAACCAGACAGGAGGGCGGACATGAGCGCGCGACACGCACGCAACGCAGACTGGCGCGGCGCCGCAGAATTCGAAAATGCGATTCGCGCTTGCCGCGCGGTCGCATGGAAAGCGGGGCTTTTCAGCTTTGCGATCAATTTCCTTGTTCTGGCGCCGAGCCTTTACATGCTGCAGGTCTATGATCGCGTGCTCACCTCCGGGCGCGTGGAGACGCTGGCGATGATGACGGCGCTCCTCGCCGCCGCCCTCTTGTTGATGGGCGCGCTCGAGGCCCTGCGCTCGGTCCTTCTGTCGCGCGCCAGCACCTGGTTGGCCAATCGACTCGGGCCGATTTATCTGGGCTTGTGCGTGCGGTCTCGCCTTGTCGGCGACGCCTCCGGCGCGCAGCCCCTGCGCGACCTCAACCAGGTGCAATCCTTCCTGTCCTCGCCTGCGCTCATGGTCTTCTTCGATGCGCCGTGGACGCCGTTTTTCATTCTTCTCGTGTGGTTCCTGCATCCCTGGCTCGGCGCTTTCGCGATCATCTCCGCGCTTGCCTTGCTCGCCTTCAGCCTCGTCAACGAAATGGTGACGCGCAAGGCCAACCAGCAGGCCAATTCCGAACAAATCGTCACCCTGCAACAAGCGGAGGCGGCGATCCGCAACGCCGAAGTCGTGCGCGCCATGGGCATGTTGCCCGCGATGCTGCATCGCTGGCAGGCGCGCAATGCGGGCGCATTGGCCGCGCAACAGATTGCGGCGGAGCGCAACGGGATCCTGCTGGGCTTCACGAAGTTTCTGCGCTTCTTCGTGCAATCGGCGACATTAGGTCTGGGCGCCTTTCTCGTGCTGAAAAGCGAATTGTCGGCGGGCGGCATGATCGCCGCCTCAATCCTGCTCGGTCGCGCGCTCGCGCCTGTCGAGACGGCGATGGGCAGCTGGCGCAATTTCGCGGCCACGCGCGTCGCCTATGCGCGCCTTAAAAGCCGCATGGCGGCGCTTCCGCCGGAGCCGCGCCGCATGCGCCTGCCGACGCCGGAAGGCCATGTGTCGCTGCGCAATGTGAGCTTTGCGCCGCCGGGTTCGCGCGCGCTCGTGCTGCAGGACGTGTCGTTTGCTCTGTCGCCGGGCGAGGCCGTCGCCGTGATCGGCGCATCGGCGAGCGGCAAAACAAGTCTTTGCCGTCTCCTCGTGGGCATCAATCGTCCCACGTCCGGCGAAATCCGGCTCGATGGCGCCGAGCTGCATCACTGGAACATGGACGATCTGGGCGCCCATATCGGCTATCTGCCGCAGGACGTCGAATTATTCGCCGGCAGCGTGCGCGACAATATCGCGCGCATGGACGTGCCGGACGACGACACCGTGGTGCGCGCCGCTCTGACCGCCCATGCCCATGACATGATCCAGCGTCTCCCGCATGGATATGACACGCAGATCGGCGACGGCGGCGCGCGCTTGTCGGGCGGGCAGCGGCAACGCATCGGACTCGCGCGCGCCATTTACGGCCGCCCGCGCGTCATCGTGCTCGACGAACCCAACGCCAATCTCGATCAGGCGGGCGAATCCGCGCTCGCGGCGGCGATCGCAGAACTCAAGCAAGACGGCGTGACGCTGGTGATCGTCGGCCACCGCCCCTCCACCCTCGCGCAAGCCGACAAGATCCTGTTGTTGCGCGACGGTCATGTGGAAGCGTTCGGTCCGCGCGCAGACGTGCTTGCGCGCCTGCGCGCGGCGGCTAATCCCGGCATCGCAAGCGCAGGCGACGCGCCCAAACCAAGCCGAGGAGAGCAAGATGAACGATGAACGCGCATTGGCGCCGCTCACCCAGCGTGGCGAGATCATGCAGACGCCGCATGTGGACGAGACGGATCTCGCACGCTCGGTCAAGAAACCGATGCGCCTGGCGGCCGCGCTCGCGCTCGCCTTCATCGGAGGGGCGGCGGCCTGGGGCGCTCTGGTGCGGCTGCCGGCTGGCGCCATCGCTCCCGGCCTGATCAGCCCCGACGGAAGCCGCAAGACCGTGCAGCATTTCGAAGGCGGGATCATCGCGGCGCTGCATGTGCGCGACGGCGACGTCGTGGCCGCGGGCCAGCCCCTTCTGTCGCTTGAAAGCGTTCAGGCCTCAACGGCCTATGAGGCGCTTTTGAATCAATATCGCACGCTGCTCGCCGCGCAATCGCGCTTGCAGGCGGAACAGATCGGGCTCAGCGCCATCGCTTTCCCCGAAGAAGTGGCCATCCATGCGAACGATCCCTCATTGGCGGCGATCGTGGAAGGCCAACGCGCGATTTTCGAAACGCGCTCGCGCACGCATGAAACCAACAAGAAGATCCTCGCCCAGCGGATCGAGCAATCCAACGAACAGATCCGGGCGCTGCGCGCCCAGCTCGAAAGTTCATCGCGCCAGCTTGAGCTGATCGAAGAAGAGCTGGGCGGCAAGCAAGCGTTGCAGGTCAAGGGCATCATCTCGAAGCCCGAGCTATTGCGCCTGCAACGCATGCAGGCGGAGATCCGCGGCCGCGAAGGCGAATATCTCGGCTCCATCGCCAAAGTGCATCAGCAGATCGGCGAGACGCAGACGCAATTGCTGAATCTGGACGCGCAACGCGCGGACCAGATTTCCGCCCAGCTTGATCAGGTGCGCCTCGATCTGTCTGTCACGCGAGAACGGCTCACCTCAAGCCGCGACATTCTGAATCGCACGACCGTGGCCGCGCCCGTAAGCGGCACGATCGTGAACATGCGCTTCAAGACGGAAGGCGGCGTGGTGCAGCGCGGCGAGCCGATCCTCGAGATCGTGCCGCTTGAGGATCGGCTTTTGATCGACGCGCGCGTGGCGCCGACGGATGTGGACGTGGTGCACAAGGGGCTCTCCGCCCTTATCCATCTGACGGCCTATTCCAACCGCGGTCTGCCGCGCATTTCAGGCACGGTCGTTTCGGTGTCCGCAGACCGCATCCAGGACTCGCAGTCGACGCCGCCTTATTTCCTCGCGCGTGTGGAGGTGGACCGCTCTTCCTTCCAGCCGCAACATGCGGTGATCGATCTCGTGCCGGGCATGCCTGCGGAAGTGCTGATCGTGACGACCGAGCGGACGTTTTTCGAATATCTGATCGAGCCTTTCAAACAGGCCTTCGCCCGAAGCTTCCGGGAGACGTGAGGCTCAGGCCACCTGATCGGTCGCGGCGCGAATGGAATCGAGAGCCGCGGCGGTCTTTGGAGCGTCGCGCCCCGTCAGCACCGCAAGCGCGATCTGGGTGCGGTTGTTCACGCCCAGCTTGCGCATGATCTGGCGAATGTGAATTTTCACCGTCGCCTCCGCGATGTTCAGACGTCGCGCGATCATCTTGTTCGATTGCCCAAGCTGCAGCGCCTCGATGATGTCATGCTGGCGCTGCGTGAGGCGCAAGCCGCCGTTCTGCGCATTGCGTTCGGCCGCAGCCGCCGCAGACTCGAACAGACTCTCCGGCGGAAAGAACTTGCCGCCCGCCACGACGAAGGAGAGCGCCTTCAGCGCGGTCGTCGGTTCAAGATAGGTGGGGATATAGGCGTCCACGCCGGATTCGCAGGCGGCGCGAATATGCGGGCCGTCCGAGGAATCGGAGAACAGCGCAATGGGCGTGCCGCCGAAGCGCGCCCGCGCCCCGCTGACAAGTTGCGCGACCTGCGGATTGGCGAGCCCCTCCCCGCCAACGCTCAAGAGCACGAGGCTCACGTCGTCGCCCTCGACATCGGCGAGGCACGCCCCGTCGCTCTGGCGCAGCCGAAACCCCTCTTCCAGGGCCCAAGGCGCAAGAACGTTAACCAAACCCGCCCGCCGAAATGGGAGCGAGTCGATCAAAATCGCGGAGCGGACGCTTTCGTTAATCCGATTGCTCATGGCGAACCTCACACGCATTTACCATCGTCGCGCATGTCGCCGCACGGCGCTCATGTACACGGTCAACTGCAGATCGAGCCCACGACTTGGCAAAAGCCCTTGCCAAACCCAAACAATGTTAACTTTCGTAACTATGGTTTCCTATGCGTTGACGAAGATCAACATAGATTACACAGATCGCAAAAACACCAGTTTTGTGAAGCCGCTTAGCGACGTGGTTACTGGATGAACGGCGACGCTTGTTAACGACGGCGCATAAAGCGCCCGCCACTCAGCCGTTTCTCACGCCCACGCGCTGCGACTATCCGAAAGGACAGCGCGAAACCTGAATAAACCTTTCGGAGAGCGCGGCCGCCGCCATTGGCGCAAAGGGATGAAGCGCTGACCAGATGCGCGCGCCCGGCGCGCGTCGTCGCCGATTGAACGCGATCACGAAAAGCAAACGCTCAACCTTTTCCCGCTTGCAGCGCCTCAGCGCCGCAACGCGCACGCATGAAGGCGGAAGACGTATAGCGCGGATTGAACTTTGACCCTGCGCGCGCCGGGATGGAAAATGGCCTTCATGAAGGCTGACGGGGCAAGGGGGAAGGCATGTACGCCGGACATGAGAAGAACTGGTTCGATGCAAACGAAGTCGCATCCATGGCGCGCACGGTGCGCCGCTGCTCTCTCGCGTTGGGCGACGTGGAGCCGACGAATATCGCGCTCAATGTGTTGCGCTGTTTCGGCGCCGGCGAAACCAACGAAGAGCGGGTGGTGCAAATTCTGGTCAACCGCTATCGGACCTTGACGCCAGGCTGCTAGCCTTGGGGCGCGCGCCCGCGCTCACGCGCGCCGTTTGAGCGGACGATGGATCCAGATGGACGTGATCATATTGGCGACGAGAAAGAACGCGACCGCACCGGCGATGTCGCCCACAAACATCCAGCCCATAGCCAACAGGTTCAACGCGTGCGAACCCGGCAAAGCGAGAAAAACCAGATTATGCGCGAGAGAATTGAAGGTCGCGTAGGACAGCACGAAAACGCCTATGCACCAGGCGGAAAGCGGCATGACCCAATTGGGAAAAACGCGCGAAAAGAACGCCAGCGACAAAAGGCAGCTCAGGCCGGAGGTCGCTGCGAGCGCAAGGCCCGTCCATGCCGGATAATCTTCAAGGAAGGCGTTCCACAGCAATGAACCGAACGCCACGCCAAGAGCTGCGACGGGTCCAAACGCCAGGCACAAAAGCACGTTGACGCCAGCCGGCAGATAGAAACGACTGACCCATTCGTTATGTTCGAAATGACCATCGATGAGGCTGAAGGCCCCAAGCGCGCCCAAGCGCACGAGAGTGACGATGGCGATCGCTTCGAACGCTTTAATCATTCGGTACGAGACGCAGCTTCTTGCCAAAGCCGTCGAGACTCGCCGCCAGATCAAGCGACAGCGCCTTGCCCGAGCCGATCTCCACGATCAGACCGGCCGATTGCAGGGCGGCGATATGGCGATAGGTGCTCGCGCGCGACGCGATGCGCTGGGCCACGACGTCCAGACGCGTCGGATATTTTCCCTGGGCGATGGAATGGACGATGAAATCAAAAACCGCGCGCTCTTCCTTCTCGAGACCGGCGATGCCGAATTCCCGCTCAATCGTGGTGAGCAAACTGAAAAGCCGAACGAAGTTCCTGACCATGACTAAACCCGCTTTGATGTTGAGCGAGGCGGCTGCGTCGCCTGCGCTGGATGTTCTGACGCAGATCAAGGTTCAGGATCAAGCCCGCCAATGACGCGCCGGCGGATATTTTTGACCAAAGCCGGATATTCGAGAAAACGCCGCTCTATGGGCGCTGACTTATGGAATCTCGCGCAACCACTCGTTTTTCGTCAAAAACGGCTCGTCGCTGACGCGCAGCAGGTAGGTTTCCTCTTCCGCCCGCCAATTCTGCGCGAAACCCAGCGGCGCGGCGATCGCGTCGCCTCGAGCGAAAGCGAAGGCCACGCCGTCAAACGAGGCCTCGCCGCGACCCTGCATCGGCGCCCAGATGGCGCTGAGCGTCGACTTGCCCACATGCAGCCTGGCGCCGGCCTCCAGTCGATAGACATGCAGGCCGATCGTGCGCAGGGCGGGCGCGCCCAGCTCGATGCGTCGCACGCCGGGCGCGACTTCCGCCGCGCCGGCCAGACGCTCCCGCGTCTGCGCGAAGGAAAAGCGATTGGGCGAGTCCGCGGAGATTTCGCTGGCGGGCTCCACTTTCTCGGGATGATGCTCGAAGAACATCGGCCCGTTCAGATGGATCATGGGCACATCGAGAAAGTCCATCCAATAGGCGTTGGACGTCGCCTCGTTCGAATGTCCGTGCCAGGACCAATTGGGCGTGAGGAGAACGTCGCCCGGCTCCATCGGGATCTTGAGCCCGTCAACGATGGTGAACGCGTTTTCGCCCGTCTCCAGAACAAGGCGCAGCGCATTCGCTGTGTGGCGATGCGAACGCGCCTGCTCGCCGGCCTTCACCATTTGATAGGCGGCGACGAGGGTCTTGACGCTTGGATAGAGATTGCCCGCCACCGTCGGATTGGCGAGAATGAGATTGCGGCGTTCGGCAAGTTCGGTGTTCACGAAACGCCCGGCCGCGTCCAGCGCCGCTCGCGCTTGCGCATAGGACCATGCGGCGGGCTTGAAATCGATCGTGGGTAAGGGCCACAGCGAAGGCTCCGGCTTGTTCCAGCCGTTCTGCACGTTGCAGCGCGCGAGCAGATCGTAAAGCTCCTGCATATTCGCGGCTGCGGCGAAATCCTGCGGCGTGACGCTCATATGTCTTCCTCCGTCGTCGCGAGCGCGCTCTGGCGCGCCTTCGCATCATTGATAAGTCGCCAGATCGCCTGCGGGGTCGCCGGCATCTGGATATCCTCGATTGCGTAATCCTGCAAAGCGTCGCCCAGCGCGTTCACGACAGCCGCGAGCGCCGGCGTGATGCCGCCTTCGCCACCGCCTTTCACGCGCAAGGCGTTGGCCGCGACCTGCGTGGGGTCATGGGCGAGCGCGACGTCGAACGACGGCAAATCGCTCGCGCGCGGCACGGCGTAATCCATGAACGACCCCGCGAGCGGCTGACCGTCCGCGCTGATCGAAAAGCGCTCCATCAACGCCTGGCCCACACCTTGCGCGATTCCGCCATGCACCTGCCCGTCCACGATCATGGGATTGATCGCAAGCCCGACGTCGTCAACCGATGAATAGCGCTCGATCGTCGTGACGCCCGTCTGCGGATCGATGACGAGTTCGCACACCGCGCAGCCGGTGGGATGCGCCGGAATGCGTTCGCCGATCTCCGCCTCAGCGAACAGCCCGGCGCCCATTTGCGTGGGCAGCGTCCCAAAGGCGGAGATCCGCGCGAGATCGAACAGATGCAGGCGACGGCCGTCGGCGGCGCAAAACGCGCCGCTTTCAAATGCAAGATCCTGCGGAGCCGCGCCCAGAACATGAGCGGCCATTTCGCGCCCGCGTCGCTTCAGGGATGCGCAAGCCTCCAGCAACAACACGCCGACGAGACGCATGGAGCGATCCGAATGCGTGCCGCCGCCGATCTTGACCACATTTGTGTCGCCCGTGACGAGACGAAACGCCTCGATGGGCAAGCCGAGCTGATCGGCGGCCACCTGCGCGAAGGTGGTGGCGTGCCCCTGACCGGTGGATTGCGTGCCGGCGACGATCTCTACAATCTCGTCCGAGGTCGCGCGCAAGAGGATCTTCTCGCGTGCCGCGCCTACGGGCGCTTCGATGTAATTGGCCACGCCCATGCCGCGCAAATGGCCCGCGCGCTTGCTTGCGCGACGCCGCGCGGCGAAGCCGGCCCAATCCGCCAGACCGAGCGCGCGCTCCATATTGGCGTGAAAATCGCCGCTGTCGAGCGTGAGGCCGGCGGCCGTCACATAGGGCATGCGCGCGCGCGCCACGAGATTGCGGCGGCGAATTTCGATGCGATCGACGCCGAGCTTGCGCGCGGCGGAGTCCAACATGCGCTCCAGCGCGAAGGTCGCCTCCGGCCGTCCGGCCCCGCGATAAGGCGCTGTGGGCACGGTGTTGGTGAGCACGCCCTGCGCCTCCATGCGCACGCAAGGCGCCGCATAGGCCGTAGTCACGATGCGCACGCCATTGGCCAGCGGCGCGAAAGATGCGGGATAGGCGCCCAGATTGCCGATCTGGCGCACATGCATTCCAAGAATGCGCCCGCTCTTGTCAAAGGCGACGCTCACGTCGGCCTGCAGATCGCGCCCCTGAAAATCCGTGAGAAAGGCTTCGCTGCGATCGCTCGTCCAGCGCACGGGCTGGCCCAGCTTGCGCGCGAGCCATGCGACGACGACCGTCTCCACGCCCAGCGACGTGCGTGGACCAAACCCGCCGCCCACGTCGGGACATACAAGGCGCACGCGCTCAGGCGCTTCGCCAAGCGCCGCCGCAAGCGCCACGCGCTGGCGCACCACGCCTTGTCCGCCGGCGATCACCTCAAAACCGTCTTGCGCGCTGAACCGCGCAAGCGCCGCGCGCGGCTCGGTCTGGCAATTCACGATGCGCTGATTGACGAACGTCTTGCGCAACACGAGATGGGCCTGCGCAAAAGCCCGCGCCACTTGCGCGGCGTCGCCCGCCTCGCTGCGCAGCGCCACATTGCCGGCGACGCCATCCCACAGAATGGGCGCATCCGGCGCCAACGCGTCGGCCGCGTTCGTCACATGCGGCAGATCGTCATAGTCCACCCTTACGCGCTCGGCTGCGTCGCGGGCCAATTGCGCGCTGCGCGCCACGACCACCGCCACCGCCTCGCCGACGAAGCGCACGCGCTCGCCCGCAAGCGGCGGCTGCCCGAATTCCGCGATCACGGATGAATTGGCCGCATGAAAAGACGCGCGCGAAACGTCCAGCGCGTCGGGCGGATTGGCCGCATGCGCCACGGGCCGGCAACCATCGGCCTCGTAATCGCGCGCGCAAAACGCGCCGATGACGCCCTCCATCGCAGCGGCTTGCGTCAGATCGACGGCAAGAATGCGCGCATGGGGACGCGGCGCGCGCACGAAAGCGGCGAAGGTCTCCCCGTCGAAGGCGAAATCATCCGTATAGCGTCCCGCCCCGCGCACGAGACGCAGATCCTCGATGCGCGGAATGCTGCGTCCCACATAGGCGGCTTGCGCCGACACGACCTAACCCTCGAGCATATATTTGCCGAGCGTCGCGTCGCGTCGGATCGCGCCGGCGCTGCGCAGCTCGTCGATCGCCTGCATCACGTCTCGACCGTCGCGGCTTCCCACGGCCGCCATCAATTCCTCGAAATATTTCGGCCCATGCTGCAGCGCCTCGCGCACGCTCTTGAAAGACGCGCCCGCGAAAGTCGGCGGCAGGGGCACTTCCGATTCAAGACGCTGATTGGCGCCGAACGGCAAAGTGAGATCATATCCCGCCTTCGAGCCCGTCTTCACGCCCTCCTCAAGGGACGGATCGAGCGGCAAAGTGCGAAAGCCTTCAGCGACGACAAGATCGCGATGTGGCTGAAAGCGCGTCGCCAAGGCCCATTCCATCTGCTCGTCGGAGAACACGTCCACGTCAGGATCGACGACGAAGACGTTCTTGCAATTCGCCTGACAGGCGAAGACCGCCGCAATGGCGTTGCGCGCCTCGCCCGGCACGCGCTGGCGCACGCCCACGCGCACATTGAACACGCCGCCCGTCGCCGGCGGCACATAAACGCTCACGGGCTCGCGCACCGCGCCCTCCAGCGCTCTCCACACCAGAGCCTCGGTCCGCAAGGTCGACAATTGCGCCGTATCGGTGCGCGCCATGGTCGGACCGCTGATGGTGATGGTCTGGAAGGCGGCGTCGCGGCGCCGCGTGACGGCCTCCACATGGAAGATTGGGTTCATCTTCAACGCGCCGTAATAGCCGAGGAACTCGCCATAGGGACCTTCGGCTTCGTGATAGCCTTCCGCGCCCAGATAGCCTTCGAGCACCCATTCGCAATCGGCGGGCGTGCGGATGTCGTTGGTGACGCCCTTCACCACCGGCAACGGCGCCCCGCGCAAACTGGAGAGGAGGCCCAATTCATCGACGGGCAGACGCATCGTGCCCGCGAAATAATCGATGGGATGCGCGCCCACGACGACGCTGAGCGGCAGTTTCTGGCCCTTCTGCAATTTCGCGAGGAACATCGCGCGCAGGTCGCTGGGCGCCAGCAAGTCGATGCCCATCGTGTTGCGGCTGCGCAGCATGAAGCGGCGCAATCCCACATTGGTCCAGCCGGAGCTTTCGTCGAACGCGAAATCAAGACCGGCCGACAGATAAGGGCCGCCGTCCTTGCCGTGCTGCACATGCAGCGGCAATTGGAACAGGTCCACATCCGCGCCCGTCATGACGACCTCCTGCACAGGCGCCTGCGCACGGGAGATTTCCACGATTTCGGGACGATGCGCGAGCCGCTTACGGATCTCCTTCAGGAGGTCGCGCGGCTCGACGCCGAAAGCGAGCGCCATGCGCCGCCGGCTTGACATGACATTGCCGACAAGGCGCTGCCCCTGCGCGCCGTTCTGCTCGAACAAAACCGCCTTGTCGCTGTCCTGCAGCAATTTGGCGACGTCGGCGAGAGCGACCGCGCCGGAATGGGTTTCAAGCTCGCCGGCCTGCGCGAGGTCGTCGAGAAAGCGGCGAAGGCGAAAACGATTCAGATCCATGGTCGTACTCAAATATGCGCGAGAAGGGAGAATGCGGGCGCCGTCACTGCTGCTTGATGCCGGCCAGCGCGATGACTTCTTTCCACTTGGGAACTTCGTCGGCGATGATCTTCGCGAAGACCTCCGGGCCGCCGCCGGTGGCGCTATAGCCTGCGTTCATGAGCCGCTGCTTCACCTCGGGCCGCTTTACGACGGCCACCAAAGCCGCGGCGAGCTTCTCGACGATGGGCTTGGGCGTGCCGGCGGGCACGAGCATGCCTTGCCAGGTTTCGGCGACCGCGTTGGCGACGCCGGCTTCCTGCAGCGTGGGCACATTGGGCAGATCCGGCCAGCGCTCGGCGCCGCTGACGGCGAGCGGGATCAGCGTGCCGGCCTGTATATGGCCCTGCACGGAGGACACGGACATGGAGCCCAGCTCGACCGATTCCGTCATCAGCGATTGCAGCGCAGGCGCGGCGCCCGAATGGGGCACGTGAACGATCTGGATCCCCGCGCGCAGCTTCACCAGCTCGGCCGCCAGATGCGTGGCGGTGCCCGCGCCGGCGCTCGAATAATTCAGCGCGCCGGGATTGGCGCGGGCGCGATCGATCAATTCCTTCATCGAGCCGATCTTCGTCGCCTTGTGCACGACAAGCGCGACGGGGAATTGCGCCAGATAGGCGACGGGCTCGAAATCGCGGACCGGATCATAGGTCACATGCTGATAGAGCGACGGATTGACGACGAAGCCGGTGGAGGCGAGCAACATCGTATAGCCGTCGGGCTTGGCGCGCTGCGCCGCCGTGATGCCGATATTGCCGCCGGCGCCGCCGCGATTCTCCACGATCACGCGCTGGCCCAACGCCTCGCCCAGCGGCTCGGAGAGGATGCGCGCGGTGATGTCATTGGCGCCGCCCGGCGCGAACGGCACGATCATCGTGAGCGGGCGCTCAGGAAACGCCTGCGCGAGAGCGCCCGAGGCGCCCAGCGCCAAACCCAGCGCCAAAAGGCCCGAGGCGATTTGTCCGTAACGCATGTTGCCTCCCATGAGCTTGCTCCCTATGCGGCCGCTTTGCGCGGCCATTGGTTCGTGAAGGCCCGACGGACGGCTAGACGTCCTGCCGGTCGACGAATTCGGATAATTCCTGCGACAATTCGGTCAGCTCGCGCGCGATCGCGTGCAATTTGTCGTCGGTGAAAACCGTGGCGATGCCGCCGGAGCTGAGCGCGAGCAGCCGCCCGCCGGCCCGCCCACGCACGGGCACCGCGACGCTGCTGACATGCGCGTGCATGGTGCCGCGATTCACCACATAGCCGTTCACCGCGTAATCGGCGAGCGCCGCGCGCAGGCGCGCCTCAAGCTGCGGCCATTCCGCGCCCAATGTCGCTTCGAGTTCGGCGAACAGGCTTTCGCGCTCCTGCGCGTCGAGCCCTGCGATATAGGCCCAGCCCGTCGCGGAGGTCGCCACGGGCACGCGCGAGCCGATGCGAAGATCGGCGAAGAGAATATGCGAGCCCTGCCGGCGTTGCACGTAAACCATGTCGAGCCCGTCGCGCACGCCCAGCGACACCGCGCCTTGATAGCGCGAAGCGATCTCCTGCATTTTCGCGCAGGCGAGATCGCCGATGCTTTCGCCCGCCAGCGCGGAATAGCCCAGAGACAACACGCGCAGCGTCGGCTTGAGTTTTTGGCGCCCCTCCGCTTGCAGGAGGAAGCCCAGCTCCATCAGCGTGCGGCACAGGCGCCAGGCCGTCGGCTGCGGCAGGCCCGTGCGCCGCGCGATCTCGCTCACGGTGAGTTCGGGCGCGTCGGCGCTGAAACAGGCGAGGATGGACATGCCGCGCGCAAGCGAGGAGACGAGCGGCATGCCGCTTTGTCCGCCGGTCTTTTTCTGCGCGTCGCGCGGCATGGCGTCAGGCTCCTCGCGCAGCGTCGAACACGGCCTGCGCGTCGCGCGCATCCGCGCCGCGCCATGCGACCATGCCGTCGGGGCGCACAAGCACGAGAGGCGCGGCGTAGAGGGCGCGCGCTTGCGCATGAT
>CAIXDD010000444.1 GCA_903918155.1 uncultured Hyphomicrobiales bacterium | reverse complement strand
GGCGATGGGCTGGGCCGCCGCATCGGCCGCGCGGGCGGCCTCCGGGTCGATCACGAGGGGCTGGCGCGCGGGCGTGCGGTCGCGGCCCACGGGCCCCTGCCGCAGGGCGAGCCTGCCGATGGCGCGCCAGCCCAGCCGCGCATTGGCGCGCTCCATCACGAGGGGGGCGGCGTGCTGCAATTCCAGCGCGAAGGCGCTTTCCACCCGCACATGCAGGACGGCGGGTTCGGCGGGCGCGTCCGGCGGCCGGTTAGGCGCGCGCGAGGGCCATTGCAGGCGGATGGGCTCGCTCACGGCGGCCAGCCGCGGGCCCGCCACATCGGCCCAATGGAGGATGACGTCGCTTTCGCTGAACCCCTGCCGGGCGACGACCGGATCGAGCGTGCGCGCGACGAACTCGCGCAGCGGCTTCGCAAAGACCTTGCCGAACGCGCGCCCTTTGCCGGAGGCGGGGGGAAAGGCCATGGCGGCGCCGCTCCTCAAAAGCCCTGCGGGCGCCCGGCGGCGGCCACCAGCAGCGCCTTGCCCTCGAACAGCCGGCGCGCCACGCGCTTCACGTCGTCGAGCGTGACGGCGGCGACGAGTCCGTTGCGCCGGTCCAGATGATCGACCGGATAGCCGTCGGTCTGCATGGCGACGAGATGGCTGGCGATCTTGGTGGAGGTGTCGAAGCGCAGCGCATAGGAGCCGATGAGATATTTCTTCGCCTTCTCCAGCTCCTCGGCGCTCGGGCCTTCGGCGCGCAGCTTGTCGATCTCCTCCTGGATGACGGCGAGGGATTCGGCCGCGCGCTCGTTCTTCGTCGACGTGCCGCCGGTGAACTGGGCCGCGTGATCGCGGTTCATCATCTGCGAATGCACGGAATAGGCGAGGCCGCGCTTCTCGCGCACTTCCTTGAACAGGCGCGCGGAGAAGGAGCCGCCGCCCAGAATGTGGTTGAGCACCACGGCGGCCATATGATCGGGATCGTGGCGCGGCACGCCGGGCAGGCCGAAGCGGATCGTGGTCTGCGGCACGTCCACGTCGATCAGGCGCGGCGCGCCGCCCCAGGCCGGCTCGGTCGCGGGGGGCGGGCTCACGCCGGCTTTCTCCGGCAAGGCCGCGAAGGTCATGTCGATGAGCGCGGCGAGCCGGGCCGCGTCGATGGCGCCCACCGCTGCGATCTTCAGATTGTCGCGCGCGAGGGCGGCGCGCCGGAAGGCTGCGAGATCGGCGCGCGTGATCGCGGGAATCGAGTCAAGGTCGCCCTTGGAGGGGCGGCCATAGGGATGGCCGGCGAAGGCGGCTTCGCGGAAAGCCTTGGCGGCGAGGGCGTTGGGATCCTGCGCGTCATGGCGATGGCCCGCCACGATCTGCGCGCGCACGCGCTCCACCGCGTCCTCGTCGAGGCGCGGTTCGCAGAGCGCGAGGCGGGCGAGTTCGAAAGCCGCGTCCACATGGCGCGAGAGCGTCTTCAGCTGGCCCTGAAAATTGTCGTGGCTTTCGTGGAAGGAGATTTCGACGGCCTTGTCGTCGAGCGCGCGGTGGAAGGCTTCCGAATCATAGGGCCCCGCGCCTTCGTCGAGCAGGCCCGACAGCATATGCGCCACGCCCGCCTTGCCGGCCGGGTCCTGGCTCGCGCCCGCCTTGAAGGCGAAATCGAAAGCCAGCATCGGCACGGCGTAATCCTCGACGAGCCAGGCTTCGAGGCCCAGCGGCGTGACGACCTTTTGCACGCGCGCGGCGTAGGACGAGGCGGTCTGTTCTTTCAACGCGGTCATGGTGCGTCCGGTTTGGCGGCGCGCGGGGCGCTGCGGGAGCGGGGTCTGTTGCTTTGCGTCAGGCCGATTGCGGTTCGCTCGCCGCTTCCGGCGTCAGATAGCCGGTGACGCAGCGCTTGCGCGTGAGCCATTTGGCGATCGCGGCGCGCGCGTCCTGCGCGCTCACCGCATCGATGCGGTCGGGCCAGGTGCGCACGGCCTCCACGCTTTCGCCGGTGGTCAGCGCCGCGCCGTACCAGCGCGCGAGCATGGACTGGTTGTCCTGCGCATAGACAGCGTCGGCGATGAGGCGCGTCTTGGCGCGGGCGAGATCGGCCTCGTCGATGGGCGCGCGCGCCATGTCGGCGATGAGGGCCTCGACCTTGTCGTCAAGCGCTTCGAGCGTCGTTCCGGGCGTGGGGACGCTCCAGAGGTAGAAGCCTGAATCGTCGAGCGCGGTGCCGTAATAATAAGCGCCGGCGGAGACCGCGACGCGCGCCTCCATCACGAGCTTGCGATAGAGCAGGCTTGTGGGGCCGCCGCCGATGAGATGGGCGGCGATCTCCAGCGCCTCCGCTTCGCCCGTCGGCGCGGTGCGGTAGGAGGGCACGAGATAGACGCGCTGATGGGTGGGTTGCTCAACTTTCGCGTCGGCCAGCGTGACGGCGCGATGGGCGCGCGGGCCCGGCTCGCGCGGGCGCTGGCGGCGCGGGGCTTCGCCGCGCGCGGGGAGGGCGCCGTAGCTGGCGCGCGCAAGCGCGAGCACTTCGTCGGCCTCCACGTCGCCGGCGACGATGAGGATCGTGTTCTCCGGCGTGTAGAAGCGCTGGTAATAGGCGAGCGCGTCTTCGCGCGAGAGGGATTCGATCTCATGCTGCCAGCCGATGATCGGCTTGCCGTAAGGGTGATGCGTGTAGAGCGCGGCATGGACCGCCTCGCTCAATTGCGAGCCGGGATCGCCGTCGGTGCGCATGCGCCGCTCCTCCAGCACCACGTCGCGCTCGGGGGCGACGATCTCGTCGGTGAGGACGAGATTGGTCATGCGGTCGGCTTCGAACTCCATCACCACGCGCAGGCAATCCTTCGGCACGCGCTGGTAATAGGCCGTGTAATCGTTGGAGGTGAAGGCGTTCTCCTGTCCGCCCAGTTCGGCGACGACTTCTGAGAACTCGCCTTGCGGATGTTTGTGCGTGCCCTTGAACATCAGATGTTCGAGAAAATGCGCGATGCCAGACTTGCCGAGCGGATCGTCGGCCGAACCGTTGCGGTACCAGACCATATGGGTGACGACCGGCGCGCGATGATCGGGGATGACCACGACTTCCATGCCGTTGTCGAGGCGATGATGGGAGATCTGCGGCCCGGCGGCGGGGGCGGCCTGCGCGCCCGCGGCGGGGGTCAGCGAGGCGGGACCCGAAGAGGCGGGACCCGAAGAGGCGGGGCCGGAAGAAGCGGGACCGGAAGAGGCGGGACCGAATGACGTCATCTGGGGCGAACCTCCGAAGGTGCGCGCCCGGCGGCGCGCCTCGCCCCTATATAAGCACGAACCGGCGGCGCGTCAGGCGCCGCCGTCGCGGAATGGTCAATCGAGGCTTTCGCCGCGCTGGGCGGCGTCGCGGCGGCGGATCTCCTCGCGCAGCTGGGCGCGCGGATCCGAGCCGTCGATCTCGCGACGGGCCTCGAACGTGTATTTCACCGCCTGGGTCGGCGTGCGCAGGCCACGCGGGGGATCGGTGAGCGCGCGGCGCGCCGGCTCCTGCCCGGCCACCAGATCGCGGCTGTCCTCGGTCGCTGCGCGCGTGGTGCGCAGCTTGCTCCAGAACGTGCCGGGGTCGCAGAGGCGGTCGAGCCCCGCGTCGCCGCAGCCGTTGTTGGCGGGCTCAGCCGGCTGGCTGGCGGCGGCGGTGCGGTCGCGGCGCATCTCCTCCGCCGTCATCGGACGGTCGGATTCGCGGGGGCGACGGGCGCGCTCCTGGGCCTGTCTCTGGCGGGTGATGTCGGAATCCTGCGGCCAGGCCTGGTTGCGCTCGCCTACTTTGGGCGCGGGCGCGGGCAATTGCGACAGATTGGGCGGCACGACCAGCGGGGCGCGCTCGCGGTAATTGATCCGCGGCTTCTCCTCGGCGTCGAAGCTGAACAGGCCGAAGCCGATGGCGTTGGTCACGCTCTTGAAGATGTTCTCGTCGCCGTCGTCCAGCGCGTGGGCGGGCGTGAGGGGCGCGCTTGCGAGAAGCGTCGCGCCAAGGGCCGCCAGCGCGGCGGCGCGCAGGCGGCGCGCGTTGGAGGGCGGGGCGAGGGGCTGTCTGGACGTCATGAGAACTCCCCTGAAGCAACAGCCCGCTGAGGGCCCGAAACTGGCGAAGCCGCGAACGTGAGCGCCCATCGCGGCGCTTTCGAGGCGAGGGCGAGACGTTCAGGCCGCGGTCTGGCCGGGTCCGGTTCCACGGTCCGACCGGATGCTTTCATACAGGAGAAGCGCCACCCCAGCAACGATGGCCGCGTCGGCGATGTTGAACACATACCAGGACAGGCGGCCGAACCGCTCGGTGTCCACGAAAAAATAGAAGAAATCGGCCACCGCGCCGTAGGAATAGCGGTCCCAGGCGTTGCCCAGCGCTCCGCCCACGATCAGGCCGAGGCCGCTGCCCGACAGCCGGTTCGGCGCCCGCCACATCCATGCGGCGAGCCCGGCCGTCACCGCCAGCGTCAGCGCGAGCAGGATCCAGCGCCCCGCATCCGTGCTGGCGGCGAAGAGCGAATAGGAGACGCCGGGATTCCACGCGAGCACCAGGTCGAAGAAGGGCGTCACGCGCACCGGCTGGCGCGCCGCGATGTCATAGACGTAGAGCATCCAGAGCTTGTGCGCCTGATCGACGACGAGCGCGCCCAACGCCAGCCCCGCGCCCAGCCATCGGGGCGAGGGGCCGGCCGCCGCATCCGCCGCCGCCGGCTCGCTCACGCGATCCGCCCTTGCGCCTTGAGTTCGCGCAACGCCTTCGCGTCGCGCGGCGACACGTCGGGATAATCGGGATCGGCGGCGGCGGGGTCGAAATAGCGCCACGAGCGCGCGCATTTCACGCCCGAGGCGCGGGCGGGGACGACGGCGACGCCCGGCGCGTCGTCAAGGCGGAAGGCCTCGGCCGGGCCTTCGCCCGCCTCCAGCGCAAGGCCGGAGGTGATGCAGACCTCCGCGAAATCCACGCTGCGCAGCACGTCGAGAATTTGGGCGTCCGTCACATAGACGATCGGCGCGGCCTCCAGCGAGGAGCCGATGCGCTTTTGCGCGCGTTCGATCTCCAGCGCGCCGGTGACGACGCGGCGCGCGTTGCGGATCATGCGCCATTTCGCCGCCAGCGCATCGTCGCGCCAGGCCGCCGGCGTTTCCGGGAAGGCGAGCAGATGCACCGAGCCCTCGGGCGAGCCCGTGCGCGCGAGCCAGGCCTCTTCGCAGGTGAAGGCGAGGATGGGCGCGAACCAGGCGACCACGCGGTTGAACGTGTGATCGATGGTCGTGAGCGCGGCCAGACGCGCCTGGCTCGAGGGCGGATCGCAATAGAGCGCGTCCTTGCGCACGTCGAAATAGAAGGCCGAGAGATCGCTCGTCATGAAGGCGGAGAGGGCCGCGATGACGCGCTTGTAGTCGAAATTCGCATAGGCCTCGCGCACCTGCGCGTCGAGTTCGCTGAGGCGGTGGAGCATGAGGCGCTCCAGCTCGGGCATTTGCGACAGGGCCATGGAGCGCTGGTGCGAATGATGGGCGAGCGAGCCCAGCATCCAGCGCATCG
>CAIXDD010000443.1 GCA_903918155.1 uncultured Hyphomicrobiales bacterium | reverse complement strand
GCGCAGGCCCAGCACGCGGCCCATGGGAATGTGGAACACGCTCTCCACGTCGCACACGCCCGAGAGAATATGGGCGCTGGCGAGCGGCGGGGCGTCGGCGTCGGCCGCCATGACAGCGGCGAGATGGCCGCCGGCGGAATGGCCGGCCACATGAATCCGCGTGGGATCGAGGCCCAGCGCATCGGCCTCGCGCGCCAGAAAGCGCAAGGCGGCGCGCACATGGGCGACGATGTCGCGCAGGGGCGTCTCGGGCGCGAGCGGGTAATCGATATTGGCGACGGCGAAGCCCGCCTCCACCATCGGCGCGCAGAATTGCGCGTATTGATCCTTGGTCGTCGCCTGCCAATAGCCGCCGTGAATGAAGACCCACAGGGGCGCGCGCGCCGCGCCTGCGGGACGATAGAGATCGAGGATCTCGTCGCGATGGGGCCCATAGGCGATGTCGAGCCCGCCGAAGCGGGCGCGCGCGGCGCCGCCCTCGCGGCTCCATTGCGCGAACATGGCGCCGATGTCTCGCACCTGCGCGCGCGGGCTCATCTGCCGCGCGAGTTCGCCCATCGAATAGCCGCGGAAGACGGGCGCGTCGGAAGGCGGCGCCGAGGGAAGGCGCGCGCGGGCGCGCACGACGGTCTCGCCGTCGGCGCCGGGCTCAAGCCGCAGGGGCGGGCGAAAGCCCGCGAAGACTTCGCGCCAGGCGTAATCGACGGCGCGGCGGGCGGGATGGATGGCGGCGGGATCGGGCGCGCGCCAGTTCATGGAGACCAGATGCGCGGGCGCGCCGCCCGCCTGCATCAGCGCGGCGAGCGCGCCGCCAAGGGCGGCCGACAGCCCGGCGACGCCTTCGCCCGCCGCGCGGCCCTCGACCTCGATCTCGCGCGCCTCAGAGCCCGACCCAGCCATTCACTTTCTCCCGGTCGCGGTCCAGCGCGGCGCCGTCGCCGCTCCACACCGTGCGGCCTTTCTCGATGACGAAATGGCGATCCGCAAGACGCCGCAGCACGCCGACGTTCTTGTCGACGACGAGGATCGATTGCCCCTCCGCCTTCAGCTTCTCCAGACAGGCCCAGATCTCCGCGCGGATGACGGGCGCAAGCCCCTCCGTCGCCTCGTCGAGAATGAGCAGGCGCGGATTGGTCATCAGGGCGCGGCCGATCGCCAGCATCTGCTGCTCGCCGCCCGACAGCGTGCTGGCGGATTGTCCGGCCCGCTCGCCCAGACGCGGGAACAGCGCGACCACGCGCGCGAGGGTCCAGGGATCCTTGCGCCCAAACCTGTCGGCGGCGGTGGCGACGAGATTTTCGCGCACGGTGAGCGTGGGGAAAATCTGGCGGCCTTCGGGCACGAGGCCCACGCCCAGCCGCGCCACGATCTCCGGCGCGGCGCGCGTGACGTCGCGGCCGGCAAGCGTCACGCGGCCTGCGCGCGCCGACAGAAGCCCCATGATCGTGCGGATCGTCGTGGTCTTGCCCATGCCGTTGCGGCCCATGAGCGTGACGAACGCGCCCTCGCCCACATGCAGCGACACGTCGAACAAGGCCTGGCTCGCCCCATAGGCCGCCTGCAATCCCTCCACGCGCAGCATCAGGCGTCGCCCTCCCCGAGATAGGCGGCGCGCACCTGCGCATCGGCCTGAATCTCCGCCGGCGTTCCCGACGCGATGATGCGGCCGTAGACGAGAACGGAGACGCGGTCGGCGAGTGCGAACACGGCGTTCATGTCGTGCTCCACCAGCAGGATGGAGAGCCCGCCCTTCATGCGCTTGAGTGCCTCCACCATGTCGCGGCTTTCGGAGGCGCCGAGCCCCGCCATCGGCTCGTCGAGCAGCAGAACGTGCGGCTGGCTGGCGAGCGCGACGGCCAGTTCAAGCTGCTTGTGCTCGCCATGCGACATTTCATGCACGCGCACCTGCGCGCGCGCGGCGAGGCCCGCAGCGGCGAGATGATCGCACGCGGGCGCGCGCAGGCTTTCATCGGCGCCGGCCCGCGCCCAGAAACGGAACGAATGTCCCTGCCGCGCCTGAACCGCGAGGGCGACATTGCCCAGCGCGGTCTCCTCGCCCAGCAATTGCGTGATCTGAAAGGTGCGCGCGAGACCGGCGCGCACGCGCGCAGGCGTGGACAGGGCGGCGATGTCGCGCCCCTCGAACAGGATGCGCCCGGAATCGGGCTCGATCTCGCCCATCAGCTGGCCGATGAACGTCGTCTTGCCCGCGCCGTTGGGGCCGATCAGCGCGTGGATTTCGCCGCGCCGCAGATCGAGCGACAGATCATCGGTCGCGTTGACGCCGCCGAAGCGCTTGAACAGGCGCTCGACGCGCAGGACGGGATCGCCGCCGGAGGGCTCAGCCATCGCGCCCTCCCCGCACGAGCCGCGCCAGACCCGACAGGCCGCCGCGCGTGAACAGGATCATCAGCACCAGCAAGGGGCCGAGCACGATCTGCCAATGTTCGGTCAGCGCGGCGAGCTGCGTCTCGAGAAGGATCAGCACGGCTGCGCCCGCGGCCGGGCCCAGCAGCGTGCCCGCGCCGCCCAGAATGACCATGATCATCAGCTCGCCCGATTGCGTCCAATGCATCATGTCGGGACTGACGAAGCGCGCGTGATTGGCCATGAGCGCGCCGGCCAGCCCCGCGCCCATGCCGGAGATGACGAAGGCGGCGAGCTTGTAGGGATAGGTCCGCACGCCGATGGCCGCCATGCGCCGCTCGCTCTGGCGCACGCCCGCAAGGACCGCGCCGAAACGCGAGCGCACGAGCCGGCCCATGAAGGCGAACCAGCCCACGGCCAGCGTCAGGCACACCCAATAGAACGTCGCCGCATCGCGCGTGTCGAGGAAGGGCAGGCTGTTGCGCCGGCGCACGATGAGCCCGTCGTCGCCGCCATAGGCTTTCAGCGCGACGAAGAAGAAAAAGATCATCTGCGCGAAGGCGAGCGTGATCATGATGAATTGCACGCCGCTCGTGCGCAGCGCCAGCGCGCCGAAGACGGCCGCGAACAGGCCGCTCACCAGCGCCGCCAGAGGCAAGGTCACAAGCAATTGATCCGTGCCGACGGACAGGCCGAGGAACGGATCGCCGCTCACGTAATGGCGGTAGAGAACGCCCACCACATAACCGCCGATCCCATACCAGGCGGCATGGCCGAAGCTCACCAGCCCGCCATAGCCCAGCGCGAGATTGAGGCTCGCCGCCGCAATGGCGAGAATCACGATGCGCGTCGCCAGCGAGGTCATCGCCGGCTGTCCGGCGAGATCGGCGAGGAAGGGCAGCGCCGCCAGCGCCGCCACCAGCGCGCCCAGCCACAGATTGCGCCGCGCGGATGCGGCCTGCCCCGTCACGACGGGCGCCATGGGCTTCGGCTCATCCATGGGCGGGCGCCAGACCCTTGGGCTTCACGAGCAGCACGAGCGCCATGAGCAGATAGACGCCCATGGCGGACAGGCCGCCCGCCAGCGCGTCCGCATCCGGCCCGCTCATGACCTGGCGCAGGACGCCGGGCAGAAAGGCGCGCAACATCGTGTCGACGACGCCCACCAGAAGCGCGCCGAGAAAGGCGCCGCGAACGGAGCCCACGCCGCCGATCACCACGACGACGAAGGTGAGGATGAGCACCTGCTCGCCCATGCCCACCTGAACGGAGAGAATGGGCCCCGCCATCACGCCCGCAAGGCCCGCCAGCATGGCGCCGACGCCGAACAGGATCGTGTAAAGGGCGCGAATGTCGACGCCCAGCGCGCGCACCATGTCGCGATTGGTCGCCCCTGCGCGGATCAGCATGCCAAGCCGCGTGCGCGCGATGAGAAGATACAGGCCGATCGCCGTGACGAGCCCCACGGCGATGATGACGAGACGATAGAAGGGATAGCGCACGCCCTCGAAGATCGCGACCGAACCGTCGAGAAACGGGGGGATCTGCACGAAGAGCGGCTGCCGGCCGAAGAGAATCGTGATGGCCTGGTTGAAGAACAGGATGAGGCCGAAGGTCGCCAGAACCTGATCGAGATGGTCGCGCGCATAGAGGCGGCGCACGACGAGAAACTCCATCGCCACGCCGGCGAGCGCTGCTGCGGCGAGCCCGGCGGGCGCGGCCAGCAGGAACGAGCCGGTCTTAGCGGCCACCGCCGCCATCGCATAGGCGCCGATCATGTAGAGCGAGCCATGGGCGAGATTGATCACGCCCATGATGCCGAAGATCAGCGTGAGCCCCGCCGCCAGCAAAAACAGCGTCACGCCCAGCTGAACGCCATTCAACGCCTGTTCGACGAAAAGCGACATGACCCCACGCGTCTTGCGAAGATGAAGAAAAGGGCCGGCGCAGGCCGCCCGCCTGCGCGGCTGCGAGGGGCGCGGCGAGGCCGCCGCGCCCGCTGCGCGTCAGAGCTTGCAATCCTTGGCGTAGAAATCGCTGTGGGACTGAAGCACCTTGCCCTTGGTGACGATGCCGAGCTGGCCGTCGGCGCCCTTCTCGACCTTCAGCGAATACCAATCATGGACCGGATGCTGGTTGGGGCCGAATTTGAAGGCGCCGCGCACGGACTCGAAGTCCGCCTTGCGCATGGCGGCGGAGAAGGCGTTCACGTCGTCCACCTTGCCGCCGGTCGCCTTGAGAGCGGCGGCGATGGCGAGCGCTGTGTCATAGCCCTGCGCCGCGTAATAGGTCGGCATGCGGTCGTATTTTTTCTGGAACGCGGCGACGAATTTCTTGTTCGCCTCGTTCGGCAGGTCGGAGTTCCAATGGCTGGAGATATTGACGCCCAGCGCGGCGTCGCCGATGGCCTTGAGGATCACGCTGTCGAGCGAGGGCGCGGCCACGACCATCGGCGCGTCGGCGAGAAGGCCCGCCTGCGCATATTGGCGCGCGAAGGCGATGCCCAGCGCGCCCGGATGGAACTGGAACACGACGTCGGGCTTGGCGGCGCGGACCTGCGCCATTTCAGCGGCGAAATCGGTCTGGTCGAGGCGCGTGTAGATCTCGCCGGCGATCTCGCCCTTGAAGAAGCGCTTGAAGCCGGCGATGGCGTCCTTGCCCGCCTGGTAATTGGGCGCGAGCACAACGGCCTTCTTGTAGCCCAGATTGGTCGCGTTCTGGCCGGCGCTCTCATGCAGCGTGTCGTTCTGCCAGGAGACGACGAAATAATTCCGGTGGCATTCCTTGCCCGCGAAATTCGACGGGCCGGCGTTGGGGCTGACGTAAATTCCGCCGTTGTCGAGAATGTCGGGCGCGACCGCGCTGGCGACGTTCGAGAAGATGACGCCCGTGAACAGTTTCACGCGCTCGGTCTTCATGAAGCGTTCGGCGATCTCCTTGGCCTGGCCGGGCTTCAGCGCATCGTCTTCGACGAGCAGCTGCACCGGCGCGCCGCCGAGCTTGCCGCCTTCGAGTTCGATCGCGAGATTGAACGCGTCGCGCACGTCCTGGCCGAGATAGCCGCCGGGTCCCGACAGCGTGGTCACCATGCCGATCTTCACCGGCGCCTGCGCGAAGGCGGGCGCGGCGAGAACCATCGCCAGCGCCGCAGCCGAAATGCTTGTCTTGAACGTCATGCCACCCTCCGGTCTTCGATTACAATGTGACCCAGCCCTCTGGGGGCTTCTTGCCTGGATGCAACGCGCCGCAGCGCGGGCACGTGCGTTTCGTCTCGTCTGCGAAAAACGCCTCGTAGAGCGGCGGCAGGTCGCGCACGATGTTCTCCACCGAGATTTCGATGCGATGCAGCAGCGTTCCGCATTCGAAGCAGAACCACTCGAATCCGTCCGTCGCGCCGGGCGGGCGCGGCGGCTCGACGACGAGGCCGATGGAGCCTTCCTGCGGGCGCTGCGGCGAATGGCGCACATGGGCGGGCAGAAGGAAGATTTCGCCCTCGCGGATCGGCACGTCGTAAAACTTGCCCCCGTCCATCACCTTCAGGACCATGTCGCCCTTGAGCTGGTAGAAAAACTCCTCGCAGGGGTCGTCGTGGTAATCGGCGCGCGCATTGGGGCCGCCCACCACCTGCACCACCGTGTCGGCGTCTTCGAACACGAGCTTGTTGCCCACCGGCGGCTTCAGCAAATGCTTGTGCTCGTCGATCCATTTCTGGAAGTTGAAAGCCTTCAGGCGTCCGGTCTGCATGGGAGGTCCCTCGGTCATGCCGTCAGGCCGCGCTGGAGCGCGGGGCGGAAAGCTTGAGGCCGCAGCTCTCAAAGGCGGCGCGCGTGGCCTCCTTCTCGGCCTGCGTGAGTTGCAGCATGGGGCGGCGCACCAGCCCGCCGCTCTGGCCGAGCAGGTCCTGCCAATATTTGGAATGGGCCTGCGGCTTCTCCTTCGGCGCCGTCGACTTGATCGCGTGGCGCACGGGATCGAGGC
>CAIXDD010000442.1 GCA_903918155.1 uncultured Hyphomicrobiales bacterium | reverse complement strand
GACCTGCCGGTCGAGCGCGTTCTCATCGACATGGGCGATTCCGGCACCAGCGTCGATCAAGGGGGCGCGTCCGGCTCCACCGGCGTGTCCCACGGCGGCGTCACCTTGCGCAACGCAGCCGCGGAGGCGCGCCGCCTGATGGTCGAAATGGCCGCCAGCCAGCTTGGCGTCGCCGCTGACGATCTCGTCGTCAATGCGGGCGTAATCTCCAGCAAGTCCGCTCCGGCCAAGAAGGTGAGCTACGGCGAGCTGATCGGCGGACGCTGGTTCGACGCCGAGGTCGAGTGGAACGGCCAGATGGGCAACAATCTCGCGGTGAAAACCGTCGCCAAGCCCAAGGATCCGAAGGATTACAAGGTCTATGGCACGTCGCCGCCCCGGCGCGACGTCGCGCCGAAGATTTTGGGCACGGGCGATTTCGTCACCGACATCAAGGTTCCCGGCATGGTCCATGCGCGCATGGTGATGCCGCCTGTCGCAGGCGCCGAGCCTGTGAGCGTGGACGAGGCGTCGGTGAAGCACATTCCCGGCGTGCGGATCGTGCGTGAGAAGGGCTTCCTCGGCGTCGTCGCGCCGAAGGAATGGGACGCGGTGAAGGCCGCGCGCGCCCTCAAGGTCGTGTGGTCCGACGCAAAGCCGCCCTTCGTCGAGCAGAAGGAGCTTTACAATCACATCCGCAACGCCAAGCCCGCCAAGGCCGGCGGCCAAGGCGCGACCTGGAAAGAGCCGGAGAAAATCGACGCCGCCTTCAAGGCCGCCGACAAGATCATCGAGGCGACCTATGAATGGCCGTTCCAGTCGCATGCCTCCATGGGTCCGGCCTGCGCGGTCGTCGATTATCAGCCCAACGGCCAGACGACGCTGTGGACCGGTTCGCAAAAGCCGCACCACGCGGCCTATGGCGTGGCCGCCGTGCTCGGCCTGAAGAGAGAGCAGGTGCGGGGCATCTGGGTGCCCGGTCCCGGCTCCTATGGCCGCAATGACGCCGGCGACGCGGCTGCCGCCGCGGCGATCTTCTCGAAGGCCGTCGGCAAGCCCGTTCGCTATCAGGCGATGCGCGACGAAGGCACCGCGTGGGATCCCAAGTCGCCCGCCTCCGTGCACAAGGTGCGCGCGGGCCTCGACAAGGACGGCAAGGTGGTCGCCTGGCACTTCCATTCGAAGAGCTTCGATCGCCTCAACGTCAATTCCAACGAGAGCGAACCCGGCGACACCTTGCATGGGCAGATGATCGGCGCGGCGCCCAAGCCGCAGCTCACCTATGGATCGCCGTCCAATTCCTACAAATTCCCGCTGCGCGCGGATTCGTGGGAAGTGATCCCGCCGATGCTGGCCAGCGCCTCGCCGCTGCGCTCCTCGCATTTGCGCGATCCGCTCGGCCCGGAGATTCACTTCGCCCATGAGAGCTTTGTGGACGAAGTGGCCTTCGCCACCGGGCGCGACCCCGTGGAGTTCCGCCTCGCTCATGTGAGCGACCAGCGCGACCGCGACGTCATCAAGGCCGCGTCCGACAAGGCGGGCTGGCAGGCGCGCACGCAGGCGCGCAAGCAGCGCAAGGGCGATCTGGCGCTTGGCCAGGGCATCGCCTATTCGACCCGCAACGGCACCCGCGTCGCGGTGGTCGCCGAGGTCGAGGTGAATACGACGACGGGCAAGGCCCGCGGCGTGAAATTCACCGTGGCGCATGATTGCGGCATCGTCATCAATCCGCAATTGCTGATCCAGACGATCGAGGGCAATGTGGTGCAGGCGCTTAGCCGCGCGATCCACGAAGAGGTGAAGTTCGACACGAAATCCGTGACGAGCGTGGATTGGGAGACCTATCCCATTCTCGATTTCACCGAACGCCCGCTTGTGATCGACGTGGTCCTCATCAATCGCCAGACGATTGCGCCCAATGGCGCGGGCGAAGGATCCATGCGTCCCATCGTGGCGGCCATGGCCAACGCCATTTTCGACGCGACCGGCGTTCGCCTGCGGCAGGGCCCCTTCACGCCGGACCGTTTGCGCGCGGGCCTGGCCTGACGCGCGACACATCGGCGCCGCGCGGACTAACCGCGGCGCCTGAAGACGAAAGGCGCGCTGGCAGGCGCGCCTTTTTCATTTTGAGGTCAGAAGAACGCGCGCGAGAGGAAGAAGAATCCCGCGCCCATCAGCCCGGCCATCGGCATGGTTACGATCCAGGCGACGAGAATGTTCTTTGCGATGTTCCAGCGCACGGCGGAGGCGCGCCGCGCGGCCCCCCCGCCGACGATGGAGCCGGTGATACCAGTGGCGCCGCGCGTCGCCCGGACTCAGCCGAATCCGGGCGCAAATCATCCACGGACCACGGGCGCGGACGTGGATTGCCGGAAAGCCCATGAACGTTCCCGGGCACTGCAGCACTCGATTGCTGGTCGCCGGTGCTGGTACGCCCCTCCGAAAGGGGCACGCCGGCAGATCGCGGACGCCACACGTCAATGCCCATCG
>CAIXDD010000441.1 GCA_903918155.1 uncultured Hyphomicrobiales bacterium | reverse complement strand
CTGCTCAATTGGTTCCACGAGGCGCCCCCATGCAGGCCCGCATAACAGCCCGCAAAGATCGACGCGCCCTGCGTCGCGATCGGATCGTCCGCCCGCGGATCAAGGCCCGAAGGGATTCCGCCGGGCGGCGTGCGCCCGTAAACGGGCGGCTGGGCGTAAAGCCCCTGCGGCGCGAATTGCGCCGACGTTTGCGGCGCGGCTTGCGGCGCAGATTGCGGCGCATATTGGGGCGCATATTGGGGCGCGGCTTGGGGCGCGCGCGGATTGGCGAGGGCGCCGGCGCCGGACAGCAGCGTGCAGCTTACGAGTGAGGCGGCGCCAAGAAGTCTCGAATGGGAGCGCATGACGAAAATCTTTCCATCGAAATGAGGTCGCGACAAAAGGCGAACCGGCTCAGAAGCGTTTGTTCACGCCCAGCTTGACGACGCTGCGGCCCATCTTTGCGACTTGCCGCACGATATCGCCGCTGGTGTCGCGGTAATTGGGGGGCGTGACCGTGGTGCCGTCGGCGGCGACCTGCGCGCATTTGAAATCGCTCTGCTCCGAGCAGAACTTGCCGCTCGAAATCACCGAGTCGAATTCCTTGCGGGTCGTGAGGATCTGGTTGAACTCCAGCTTCGCCGACCAGCCGTCGTCCATCATATATTCGGCGCCGAAGCCCAGCAGCAGGCCCATTTGCGAAAGCCGGCCGCTCCTCTTGTGAACGTCTTCATATTGCCAGGGCGCGGTTTCAGTGGCGCCGTTCTCGCGCGCCTTCGTGCGGTGATGGTCGAAGCTGAAATCCGTATTCAGCCAGGCCAGCCCGAGCTTGCCGAAGAAGAGGAAATCGCCGTGGACATAGCCGCCGCGCAGCGAGCCCGCCAGGGCGAAACGGTCGCGCACGCGCATGCATTCGCGCGCCGGATCGATGAGCGTTTCGCAATGGGGCGGCGAGCGATAGGGCTGCAGCCAGCCTTCCACCTCGACGCCGGCGAGGAAGGAGCGGGCGACGTAATTGCAGCCGACCTGCGCGCCGATGATGGGCGCCGTGAAATAGCCCTTGTGGTCGTTCACCACGCTGGGCAAATTGAGATACGAGGGCGTCTGCTTCGCGTCGACCTCGAAGCGCGTGTGCTGGAACCCGCCGTGCAGGCCGCCGTAGCACCATTGCGAATCCGGCGGCGGCTGGTCCTTCTGCACGGGCGGCGGAAGCGAGACGACGCGGGGCGTGGCGACGTCTGCCGCGCGCGCGGACAGGGGCGAAACGAGGGCGGGAGCGGCGGCGGCGGCGAACGCTGCGCAACGCAAAGCGACCTTGGAAAATCTGGCGCTCATTGAAAAAATCTTTCGCTGCTCAAAACTGAACTGAGCTTTATGCAAACATGGTTAATCATGGATAAAGCGGCGCTTGCGCGCCCTGTCTCATTTTTGGACGATGCGCGAAGTCGTTCTGGGAGCGCGAGAAATCGACGCGCGCGGGATCGCCTTCTTTCGCGCTTGCGCGGCGTCGCAGGCCGCGAATCGGCGCGGCCTGGCTAGGAGCGCGCGGCGCCCTCTGCTAGAACGCGCAGGGAGACAGCCATGACCGACAATCCCTTCGCCGCGCGTGCCGCCGCGCTTCACGACAAGGCCGAGATCGAGGAAGGCCCGGATTTCGCGCCGAAATTCGGCCCCGACGGATTGATCGTCTGCGTGACGACGGACGCCGCCGACGGCGCGATCCTCATGGTCGCCTATATGAATGCGGAGGCGCTGCGACTCACGCTGGAGACCGGCGTGGCGCATTATTGGTCGCGCTCCCGCAAGGCGCTCTGGCGCAAGGGCGACACATCCGGTCAGGTGCAGGCCGTGCGCGATCTGCGCGTGGATTGCGATCAGGACGCGCTGGTGCTGCGCGTCGAGCCGGGCGGCGACGGCAAGGCCTGCCACACCGGCCGGCGCTCCTGCTTTTACCGGCGCGTGGACTGGCGCGACGGCGCGGCGCGCCTCGCCTTCACGCAGGACTAGGGCGGGGAACGCTCAGGCGGTGGCGATATATTCGCGCAACGCCTGCTGCTCCTGCTCCATCTCCGCCAGACGCTGTTTCACGACGTCGCCGATGGACACGATCCCCACGAGCTTGTCGTCCTCCAGAACCGGGAGGTGACGGAAGCGGCCTGTCGTCATCTGCTCCATGAGCGAATGGACGCTTGCGCGCGCGCAGGTGGTGACGACGTCCTGCGTCATCCAGTCGCTGATCGGCTCCTGCAAGGCGACCGCGCCCTTGGCTGCGAGCAGGCGCACGAGATCGCGTTCGGAGAAAATGCCGCGCACGCGGCCCTCAGGATCGGTCACGACGATCGCGCCGATCCCCTTGCGTGCGAGAAGCGCGGCGCCGTCGGCTACGCTGCGCTGCGGTTCGATGGTGACGACATCGTGGCCTTTGGTCGCGAGAATGCGTCCAACCGTCATGCCAGCCTCCTGCCCTTGGGCGTCGCGCCCGCGCCGGACGAAACCGGAAACGGCGTCCGGACGTCCATCATGCCAGAGGCCGGCCCGACGACAACAGGAGATTCGCCTCAAGCCTGCGCTTGCGCGT
>CAIXDD010000440.1 GCA_903918155.1 uncultured Hyphomicrobiales bacterium | reverse complement strand
GGTGACGGGCTGGCTGGTCTGGTGGTTCATCGATACGGTGGACCATTGGGTGAAGCCGCTGGTGCCGCCCACGCTCTGGCCCGACACCTATCTGCCCGTGCGCCTGCCCGGCACGGGCGTGGTGCTGGCGGTTCTGGGCCTGACCTTGCTGGGTTTTCTGGCCGCCAACATTGCGGGACGAGGCTTTATCCGGCTGGGCGAGCTGATCCTTGACCGCATGCCCGTGGTGCGCGGCATCTACAAGGCGGTGAAGCAGGTCTTCGAGACGGTCTTTTCCCAGAAGAGCTCGTCGTTCCGAAAGGTGTGCCTCGTGCAGTTTCCGGCCAAGGGCATGTGGTCACTGGCTTTTATCTCGGCGCCGCCCGCGCCGGTTCTGGCTGAGGCGCTGCCGGGGGAGGGAGGCTATATCTCGGTCTTCCTGCCCTGCACGCCCAATCCCACGACAGGCTTCTGGTTCTACCTGCCCGCCTCGGAGGCGATCGAGGTCGGTTTGACGCCAGACGAAGCCTTCAAACTCATCATGTCCGCAGGGGTGATCCAGCCGGGCGTTCAGAAGCATCTGGGCGAATTGGCGCAAGCGGCGGTGGCGGAGAAGGCCAAGGCGGCGGTCTGAGCCTCAGCCCGCGCGCACGAGCTTGGCCGCTTCCTCGCGCTCGAACAGATGCAGCAGCAGGCGCAGGGCTTGCCCGTGGTCGCTCTGCAAGTCTGGATCGTTTTCCAGCACGCGCTTGGCCTCCTCGCGGGCGATGTTGAGCAGGGGGCCATGCACATCAAGGCTCGCCAGGCGAAAGCCCGGCAGGCCCGATTGGCGCGAGCCCAAAATCTCGCCCTCGCCGCGCAGGCGCAGATCTTCTTCCGCGATGCGGAAGCCATCTTCCGTCTCGCGCATGATATTGATCCGCGCCTTCGACACCTCGCCCAGTGGCGCCTTGTAGAGCAGCAGGCAGGTTGATTTCGCCGCGCCGCGTCCCACCCGGCCGCGCAACTGATGCAATTGCGCCAGGCCAAAACGCTCGGCGTGTTCGATGACCATGATGCTGGCGTTGGGCACATCGACGCCCACCTCGATCACCGTGGTCGCCACCAGCACCTTGGTCTCGTTGCGCTGGAATGCCTCCATGGCCGCGTCCTTCTCGCGGCCCTTCATCTTGCCGTGAACGAGGCCCACGCGGTCGCCGAAGAATTGCCGCAGCAGCTCGAAACGCTCCTGCGCGGCGGCCACATCCAGCTCCTCGTTTTCTTCGACGAGGGGGCAGACCCAATAGACCTGCGCGCCTGCGTCCAGCGCCCGATGCAGCCCGCCCACCACCTCGTCGATGCGCTCCACCGGCAGGGCGCGGGTGTCCACGGGCTTGCGTCCCGCAGGCTTCTCGCGAAGGGTCGAAACATCCATGTCGCCGAAATAGGTCAGCACGAGGGTGCGCGGAATGGGCGTGGCGGTCATGACCAGCACATCCACCGCCTCGCCCTTTTCGCCGAGCGCAAGGCGCTGATGCACGCCGAAGCGATGCTGCTCGTCCACCACCGCCAGCGCGAGATCGCGGAAGGCCACGCTCTCCTGAAAAAGCGCATGGGTGCCGATGGCGATGTCGAGCGCGCCTTCGGCGAGGGCGGCCAGCGTCGCCTTGCGTTCGGCGGCCTTGTCGCGCCCCGTCAGCAGGCCGATGCGCACGCCCGCCTGCGCGCATAAGGGCGCGAGGCGCTCATAATGCTGGCGCGCGAGAATTTCGGTCGGCGCCATGAACGCGCCCTGCCGTCCCGCCTCCACCACATGGGCGAGGGCGAGCAAAGCGACGAGCGTCTTGCCGGATCCCACATCGCCTTGCACGAGGCGCAGCATGCGCTCCTCGCTTTCCAGATCGGCGCGGATCTCGGCGATGGCGGCGCGCTGCGCGCCGGTGAGGGAGAAGGGCAGGGCGGATTCGAGCCGGGCCGCGAGGGCGCCGGGCGCTTTCGTCGCCCGCCCGCCCAGCGTCTTCATGCGCGCGCGCACCATTACGAGCGCGAGCTGGCTGGCGAGCAATTCGTCATAGGCGAGGCGCTGGCGCGCCGGCGCGCGCGGGTCGATGGCCTGGGGATCGGCGGGGCGATGCAGCGCGCGCAGCGCGTCGAGAAAGCCCGGCCATTTGCGCCGCTGCGCGAAGGCGGGGTCCAGCCAGTCCGGCAGATCCGGCGCGCGCGCGAGCGCGGCTTCCGCCGCCCGTTGCGCATTGCGCTGATAAAGCCCTTCCGTGAGCCCATATTGGGGCTCGACGGGCGGCATGTCTTTCAGGCCCTCCTCGTCGAGCACCCGATCGGGATGGACCATCTGCAAATGGCCGTCCCAGAACTCCAGCCGGCCCGACACCCAGCGCCGCGCGCCCAGCGGCAGCATTTTCGCGATCCAATCGTGATTGGCCTTGAAGAAGACGAGCTGGGCGTCGCCGGTCTCGTCGGCCACGAGCACGCGATAGGGGCCGCGCCCGCTGCGCCCGGCGGGCGGGCGATGCTCGATCACCTGCACCTCGACCGTGACCACGCAATCGCGCTCGGCCTCCGCCAGCTTGGGGCGCGCGCGCCGGTCGATGGTCCCATGGGGTAGGTGGAAGAGAAGGTCCAGGCAACGCGCCTCCTCCCCGTTCTGCCCCAGCAGACGGTCGAAGAGTTTGCCCGTCTTGGGCCCCACGCCCGGCAGGGAGCGCAGCGGCGCGAAGAGCGGATTGAGCGCGGCGGGACGCATGCGGCGTGATAGCCGGAGCGCGCCCGCTCGCCAAGAGGCGTTCAAGCGGGGAGCCTTGCTTGGACCTGGCCGCGGAAGGAAGCCAGAAGCCAAGCTTGTGGATAACCCTGCGGAATTGGGGGATTTCTTCACTCAAGCCCATGGTTTCCATAAGCTGCGCCTTGCATAAGGCGAATACTTAAGATCTAGAATAATGTGAAGCTCATGTCTGGGCCGACCTAATGTTCGAAGAGGTGATTTCGTGACCATAGGCTCTCATATCGACCGCACCCGCCTCGGCCTGCTTGCGCGCGAAAGCGTCTGCATGGACCTCGTCTTCCAGATCGTGACGCGCAATCCCGAGGGCCTCGCCCTGTGCCTTGCGCAGGAGGGGCGGCTGCGCGCGCTCGACCGAGAGGGCCGCGTGGTCTTCTGCGCGCGGGGGCTGGCGGAGGTCGCAGCCTTCGCCCGGACCTTCCATGAGAATGTGCAGCTGGAGCAGCTGCGCGTGGGCGAGCCGCGCTGGGCGGGGGAGGCTTTCGCCTTCGACTGGACCTGCACGGCGCGCAATTGGGGCAGCGGGCCGACCCATCGCACGGGCGGCGTGTGCCGCGGTGTCGTCGCGCATGCGCCGGCCGCCGGCCTGCTGGCCGAGCTCGACCTTGTCTGCGACGCGCAGGTGGTCGAGGCGCTGCGCGCCGCCGCCGCCTGAGGCGCGTCCGCAAAGCCTGACGGCAAGGCCTGTCAGCAAGACGCGCGAGGCGAAATCGGCTATAGCGGCCGCTGTGCAAATCAATCGCAGGGTGCAGCCGTGACGGGAACCACGATCTCCAGCGCCGATCTCGACCCGCGCCGCCGGCGCATGCTGTTTCGCGCATGGCATCGCGGCATGCGCGAGATGGACATTCTGATGGGCCAGTTCGCCGATTTCGCCTTGCCGACCATGCCGGAGGCCGAATTGACGGTTTTCGAGGCCCTGCTCGAGGCGCCCGATCCCGAATTGTTCAAATGGCTCACCGACGCCGTTCCCGTGCCGGCGGAGTTCGACACGCCGGTTTTCCGCGCGCTGCGGGCGCACCACGCGCATTCCCGCCCCATTCACGCGTAAGGACCGGCGGGGCGCTCTTTCTTCGCGCGCCGCGCGGCTCTATATGAACGCAAGTCTGCGCACGCCGTCGGAAATCCCGTCGGCGGCGTCGGCGTTTGCGCGCCCCGCGCGAGGAGCCTGACGTGACCCCATTCAAACGCGCCGTCGCCGAACTCGAAAAGGCCGTCTCGGGCCGCGGCGGCGCGATCACCCTCGCCAATGCGCCCGATGGATTCGACGCGTTCGTCGCCGCCGACATCGCGCGCGCGCGCGCGGGCGCCGGCGCGCAGGGCGCGGCCGCTCTGGTGCATGTGGCGCGCGACGCGCAACGCTCGCGCGCCTTTCAGGAGGCGCTGGCCTTCGCCGCCCCGCAGATTGAGGCGTTGGAGTGTCCCGCCTGGGATTGCCAGCCCTATGACCGCGCCTCGCCGAACGCGCCCGACGCC
>CAIXDD010000439.1 GCA_903918155.1 uncultured Hyphomicrobiales bacterium | reverse complement strand
CGGCGCAGGCTCGGACTCTGGCGCTGATTCACGGGCGTTTCTCCAGCCTTTCGTTGAGACGGCGGCAGAGTGGTCGCGCGGCGCCGGCCCGTCAAGCCGACGCGCCCGCGCGGGACGCGGTGGGCTCCCTCAAGGCTCTCCCTTAGGCCCCATTGCATTCGGCGCCGGTAAAGTCCAAGCTGCGCGCATTGCCGCTAAGTGATTTAAAGCCATGAATCTTTCCCCGCAGGAGCTGTCGCATTTGCGCGCCGAGAACGAGCGCTTGCGCGGCCATTTGGGCGAATTGCGCCGCGCTCAGGCGCATAACGAAGCCAAGACGCGCTTCCTCGCCATGGTCAGCCATGAATTGCACACGCCGCTCGCGGCGGTCGTGGGTCTGGCCGATCTTCTGGCGCTGGGCGCGCTTGAGGACGAACAGCGCGCCTATGTGGAGGCGTTGCGCTCCAGCGCGCAGGCGCTTGTCGGGCTCGTCGACGAAATGCTCGACCTGTCGCGCATCGAGGCCGGCCGCCTCGATCTGGTCGAGGCGCCCTTCTCCCCCGTCGATCTGGTGGAGAGCGTGGCGGAATTGCTGGCGCCCCGCGCGCAGGCGCGGGGGCTCGAAATCGCCGCCTTCGTCGCGCCCGACGCGCCGGCGCGCGTGATGGGCGATGGCGCCCGCGTGCGCCAGATCCTCCTCAATCTGGCGGGCAACGCCCTCAAATTCACCGTGTCCGGCGGCGTCGGCCTCAGCGTGCGGGTCGCGGGCGAGCGGCTCCTGTTCGAAGTCGCCGACACCGGGCCCGGCGTGCCGGAGGCGCGGCGCGCGGCGATCTTCGAGGAATTCGAACAGGCGGAGGCCGACGGCGACCGCGCCCATGAAGGGGCCGGACTTGGCCTCGCCATTTCGCGGCGTCTCGCCGAGCGCATGGGCGGCGCCCTGTCGCTCGCCGCCACCGGCCCGCAGGGCAGCGTCTTTCGCTTCGACCATCCGCTGCGCGCCGGCGACGGCGAGGCGCCGCAGGATCGCGCGAGCCCGCCTGGCGGCGAGGCGCCGCTTGCGGGCCTGCGCGCATTGGCGGTCGGCCGCTCCGCCTTCGAGATTCCCTATCTCCTCGCGCGGCTTGAGGGGCTGGGCGCGAGCGCCGCGCGGCGGGGGCGGGGCGCGTGCTCGCGCTGTTCTCGCCCTTCGAGCGGCGCGAGGCCGGGCCGGAGACGCTCGCCGGGTTCGACGGCTGGCTCGTGAAGCCCGTGCGCGCCCAGAGCCTGCGCGCGCGCGCCCGCGCCGCCCCCGCCTCGCGGCTCGCCCATCCCGACGAGGCGGCGCCCTTTGCGCCGCCGCTGGATTCGCTTCGTCTGGACGTCGGCGAGGCCGCGCCCGTCGAGCCTGCGCGCGCTGCGCCCCTTCTGGGCCTGCGCGTGCTTCTCGCCGAGGACAACGAGATCAACGCGCTTGTCGCGCGCAAACATCTCGCGCATCTGGGCGCGCAGGTCGTCCATGTGCGCGACGGACGGGCGGCGGTCGAGACGGCGGCGCGCGCGCGCCGGGGCGAGGAGCCCGCCTTCGACGCCATTCTGATGGACATGCGAATGCCGACCCTCGACGGGCCGGGCGCCGCGCGCGTGATTCGCGCGCAGGAGCGGGCGCTGGGCGGCGCGCCCGTGCGCATCGTCGCCCTCACCGCCAATGCCTTCGCCGACGACCGCAGCGCTTGTCTGGAGGCGGGGATCGACGAATTTCTGACGAAACCTTTCGCCCCGCACGATCTCGCCCGCGCGCTGGCGCCGCATCGTCTGGCCTGAACGGCGCGCTTGTCATAAAAGCTGCGCATGTCCGTGGCCTTGTCCGGCGGGACAGGGAGAGCGGCGATGCAGGCGAAACCAGGCATGAGCATGCGGGAGGGCTGGGGCGCGGCCCCGGCGCTGCGCCTGTTGCGCGAAGGCGCCGGCGCGCGCGTGCGCGATCTGCACGCGGATCTGGCGAATTTGCCGGAAAGCGTGGCCCGGCTCGGCGCGCTTGAGGTGAAATTCGCCGTCACGCGCAAGGAAATCCGCAAGGCGCAGAAATTGCGCTGGCGCGTCTTCTTCGAGGAGGGCGGCGCGCTGGCCGACGCCTATGGCCGATTGCGCAAGCGCGACGTCTGCCCCTTCGATCGGCTGTGCGACCATCTCATCGTCGTGGATCACGACGCGCGCAATCGCTTGGGCGTGCGCAAGCCGAAGGTCGTGGGCTGCTATCGCCTGTTGCGCGGGGACGTCGCGCAGGCCCATGGCGGCTTCTACAGCGCGCAGGAATTCGATCTCGCGCCTTTGCTCGCGCGTCATCCCGGCGCGCGCTTTCTCGAATTGGGCCGCTCCTGCGTGGCGAAGGACTATCGCTCACGGCGCGTGCTGGAGCTTTTGTGGCGCGGCCTGTGGGCCTATGCGCGCCATCACCGCATCGACGCGATGATCGGCTGCGCCTCCCTTGCGGGCGCGGATGTCGCGCGCCACGCCGCCGCGCTCGCCTTTCTGCGCGACCATGCGAGCGCGCCTGCGGAATGGCGCGCGCAGGCGCTGCCCCATCGCCGCGTCGACGCGCCGGCGGGCGCGCGGACCTGCGGCGCGGACCTGCGCCGCAGCCTCGCCGCTCTGCCGCCTCTGGTGAAAGGCT
>CAIXDD010000438.1 GCA_903918155.1 uncultured Hyphomicrobiales bacterium | reverse complement strand
GGCGAGCAAGAAGATGAACAGCCAACCGGCGATCAGCGAGGGCGCGAGAAGCGGCAAGACGATTCGTCGAAAGCCGAGCAGCGGCGTCGCGCCCGCCGCCGCAGCGGCTTCCTCCAGCTCGCGGTGCAATTGAATCATCCCCGCATAGCTATAGCGCATGCCATAGGGCAGATAATTGATGATCAAAGCCCAGACGATGATCCAAACCGTCCCATAAACGCCGACCGGCGCGGCGAGGAAAAACTGCATCACGCCGACGCCAAGAACGATTCCTGGGAACACCAGCGGAGCCGTTCCGAGATTGTCGAGGATTCGGCTGCCCGGCGCCTTTCGGACTGCGAGCCAAGCGCTCACGGCGGTGATGAACATCACGCAGGTCGCGCTGACGAAGGCGATCAGCAGCGTGTTCATGACCAGCGAGACGTAACGGGGCGAATTCAGAATAGCGCGATAATTATCGAGCGTCAGAAGCGGAAACGCCTGCGTCCTGAACGTCTGATAAAAGGGAAGAAGAGACGCCCAGACGAGGATGAAGGCGGGCAGGATGATCAGCAGGAAGAAGTAGAAAGCGAGCGCGAACCCCGCCAGCGGGCGCCAAAGCCCTAGATCGATCTGGTTTGGCCGAAAGCTTTTTCCAGTGACCGTGGCATATTTCTCCGCATTGCGCGTCAGACGTCCGTACCAGTAAAGCAGAGCGCCCACGATGAAGAGCAAAATGACGGATAACGCGCTGGCCGATCCGATATCGGGCGGCATCGTGCGGTGCATCATCTCATAGATATCGGTGGTGAGGACGTGCAGCTTGCCGGGCAGGCCCACGAGCGCGGGCACTTCAAACGCTTCGACCGTGCGGATGAACACGAGCATGGACAGCGCAAGGATCGCCGGCATCGACAAAGGCAATGTGATCTTGCGGATCGTCATCCATGTCGATGCGCCCGACATGCGCGCCGCCTCCTCAAGGGAGGGGTTGAAATTGCGCAACGTCGCGCCCAGAAGCAGAAATACGAGCGGCGACCAAAGGAGACCCTCGATCAAGATCATCCCGCCCATGCCATAAACATTGATCAGGACGCCGGTGTCGCCCGTGGCCTGCCGATACCAGGTGTTGATCGGCCCCGAACGCGCGAGCAGGAGAAGCCAGGCACTGGTGTAAAGAACGTAGGGCGTGCCGAGGGCGATGACATTGGTCACATAGGTGAGCGACTTAAATGGCGCGTTTGTTCGCTCGACAAGCCATGCGGCGAGTCCGCCGATGAATAGGGAGAGAAGCGCGCTGCCGATCGCAAATACGAATGAGTTAAACGCGCTCAAGAGAATGCCGCGATGGGACAGCAGGATCGCGAAGCGCTCGAAGGTGATGACGGTCTGGCCGCCATCTTCCTTCGTGATCGCGCCGGCGAACAGGAAATAGAGCGGCGGAACGACAAGCAAGGCGAGAACGCTTCCGCAAATGATGACGAAGAGCGTCCTCTGGTTCATGTCTGCGAGGCGCATCAACGCGCGCCCACGCAAACCCGCGGCGTGTTTGGCGATCAACGAAAGATATCCTTATAGATCGCGCCCCATTTCGGAAGATTGTCGAATATCTCCTCAGGCGTCATGAAAACAGCCTTGAAGGAGCCGTCGCCAGGGCGCAGGGCCGGGTCCTTGGGGGACACCGCTGGATCGACAGGCAGATAATCCGCATCACGATAGAGTTTCTGCCCTTCCTCCGACATCAGGAAATCGATGAAGAGCTTTCCGGCGTTAGGGCGCGGCGCGCCTTCCGTGAGGGAAAGACAGGAGAAGACCGCCAGCGAGGGCTCCATTGGAATCCAGGCGGACGGCGCTCCCTTGCTGGCGCTGATCACGGCGTGGTTATTGAAGATGTTCAACGCGATCGCATATTCGCCGGCGATCACCTGATCGAGAACCTGCCGCGCCGCGACCTGAAGCCCGGTGACGCGTTGGCCGGACAATTGACGCAGATAGGTCATCCCTTTTTCTTCGCCCATATGCGTCAACACCACGCCTATGAAACCAGCGGCGCCGGAGGGCGTCACGCTTGAGTTCCAGGCGATTTTGCCCCGCCATTTGGGATCAAGGAGATCCTGAAACGTCTGCGGCTCGGTTCCTGCCTTTACAAGCTCGGTGTTGAAACCCGGCGTGAGGACGTAAAGATTCGTTGCGACCCAATATCCGTCCTTATCCTTGAACTGGGGCGGCAGGCGATCCGCGCTCTCAGGAATATATTTTGCGACGAATTTGTCTTTTTTCAGAGCGGCCGTGGCGCCCGTTCCATCGAAAACATCCGCCTGAACGCGGCCCGCCCTCCCCTCGTTCTGCAAGCGCAGCGTCACTTCGTTGGAATCGGCGCGAACGTAATTCACCCGTATGCCGTATTTCTTCTGGAACGCCTCGGCCGCAGGCCGCGCAAATTGATTCACGATCTGCGTGGTGTACCACGTCAGCTGCCCTTCTTTCCGGGCCGCTTGAATCAGCGCCTCATTCGCCGCATAGGCGGGCGCACAGACCAGCAAGGCGGCCGCACAGGCGATGACAGATCGTGCAAAGGCGTGTTTCATGCCATGTCCTCCCATTTGTCAGCCTGCGCCTGCGGCGTCTGCAGCTGTATTCCGTCTCGCCTCACCTGATGCGCGTGATGCCATCGTCTGCTTATCCGCGCCGCAGGACGATCAGCGCGTCAAGCGCGAACGCGCCCTTGGGCGTGAGCCTGAGAGGATTGATCTCGACGGATTCAAGATCGTCTCCGACGTCGGCCGCAAGCGCGCCCAAAGCCAGCAGCGCGTCCTCCACTGGCCTCGCATCGAGCGAAGGCCCGCCACGAAAGCCGGAGATTAATTGAGCGGCGCGCGTGCGCGCAAGCATATCGCGTGCTTTTTCCCGATTGAGCGGCGCAGCGGCGAATGCGACGTCCTTCACCAATTCAAGCATCACGCCGCCCGCGCCGGCCATGAAGGTGAGGCCGCATTCCGGATCGCGATGCAGGCCGACGACAAGTTCGATCCCGTCCGGCGCCTGCTGGGCCACGATGGCGCCGGCGATGGAGGCGCCCGTCGCTTTGCGGACGTTTTCAGCAAGTCTGGCCCACGCGGCGCGCAGCGCCTCTTCATCTGGAATCGCCAGAATGACGGCGCCGGCTTCGGTCTTGTGCTGCAGCCCTGCGCCCTCGCCTTTCAGAACGACCGGATAGCCGATCTGCGAGGCGCCCTTCACGGCGTCCTCCAGACCGGTTGCGAAAACCTCCCGCACAACCGGCGCGCCATAGGCTTCGAGGATCTTCTTGGATCGCCACTCCCCCAATCCTATCGTTCCCGCACGCCGGGACTGGCGGATCGCATCACGCGCTTGAGCGCGGGCGATAATGTCCGCCGACGATTCGACAGGCGCCGCCGCAAGCCGCAAGCGCCGGTCGCGCTCCACCACGCGCTGGATCGCCCGGAGGGCCTTGTTGGCCTCCTGAAGAAAAGGAACATGGGGCGCGCCGGCCCGCAAGCTTCTGCTGTGATCAGTCTGCCCGTGGGTGGCGAGCGTGACGAAGGCGACGGGCTTGTCGATTTCAGCCGCATAATCCTCGACGATGCGAATATATTTTTCGGCGCGCTGCGAGCCGGCCGCCCGGGGCAAAGCCTCCTGAATGAGCAAGACATCGACCCCGGGGTCGGCGTTCATGGCTTCAAGACAGGCGCGATAGGCGGCCTCGCTGGTGAGGATGCTGAAGCCCCCATCTACGGGATTGCTCACATGGGAGCCCACACCCAGAGCGCGCCCCAAACTCTCCGTCGTGTCCATTTCCAGCTGAGGAAAGGACAGGCCGCACCTGGCGCCTGCATCAAGCAAAAGGCCGCGAAAGGCGCCCGAGAGCGTGATGGCGCCGATCCCTGGTCCGCGGGGCGACCTTGCGTGAACGAGATATTCCGCAAGCTCCACGGCGTCATCGAGCGTGTCCGCGCGGATGGCGCCGCAATCGGCGGCGAGGGCATCGAACGCCTCAAGCGCCCCGGCAAGCGCGCCCGTATGCGCCATAGCGGCGGAGCGGCCCGCCTCTGAGCTTCCCAGTTTTAGAACGATGATGGATTTTCCCGCAGCCTGCGCCGCAAGACACGCTGTGCGG
>CAIXDD010000437.1 GCA_903918155.1 uncultured Hyphomicrobiales bacterium | reverse complement strand
TTGTTGGAGATGGACATGAGCAGCAGGCCGCGAACGCGGCTTTGCAGATTCTCCTCCGTCACGTCGCGCGCGCGTCCTGCGAACAGATCGGAAAGCGCGGCCTGCGCGCCCTCCACGGCGTCGGCGATGGGCAAAATATCGTAGCGCACGCCCAGCGCCTGCGCGCAGGCTTGCGCATCGGCCAGTGATTCCGGCGAGGTGAAGCGATAGGGCAGCATCACGCAATGCACCCGCTCGGGCCCCAGCGCATCCACCGCCATGGCCGCGCAAAGCGCCGAATCCACGCCGCCCGAAAGCCCCATCACGACGCCGGGAAAGCCGTTCTTGGACACATAATCGCGCAAGCCCAGAACGCAGGCCGCGTAATCGGCCTCGTCGCCTTCCGGCACGAGCGCGCGCGGCCCCGCGATGGTCCAGGCGCCGTCGCGCTTCTCCAGCGTCACGCAGGCGATGGCCTCCTCGAAGGCGGGCAATTGCGCCGCAAGCGACCGGTCGGAATTGAGCGCGAAGGAGGCGCCGTCGAACACCAGTTCGTCCTGCCCGCCGATCTGGTTGAGATAGACGAGCGGCAATCCGCTCTCCACCACCCGCGCCACGGCCACCGCCATGCGCTCGTCATGCTTGCCGCGCCAATAGGGCGAACCGTTGGGCGTGAGGAGAATTTCGGCGCCCGTCTCAACCAGCGTCTCGACGATGTCCGCGCTCCAGATGTCCTCGCAGATCGGCAGGCCGAGCCGCACGCCGCGAAAGGCAACGGGCCCCGGCGCCGGCCCCGGCGAAAACACGCGCTTCTCGTCGAACACGCCGTAATTGGGCAGATCCGCCTTGAAGCGCACCGCCTCGATGCGCCCGCCGTCGAGCAGCGCATAGGCGTTGTAGCGCCGCCCCTCCTCCGCCCAGGGAAGGCCCACGAGCAGCGCCGGCCCGCCGTCGGCGGTCTCGCGCGCCAGCTCCTCCAGCGCGCTGCGGCAGGCCTCGAGAAAGGCGGGCTTGAGCACGAGATCCTCCGGCGAATAGCCGGCGAGGAACAGTTCGGAGAACATCACGAGGTCGGCGCCCTGCGCGCGCGCGCTCTCCCGCGCGGCGCGAATGCGCGCGCTATTGCCGGCCACGTCGCCGACGGTGCAATCGATCTGGGCGAGCGCCAGCACAAGCCGGCTGGCGGGCGTCTGCGAAAGGCTCATGCGGGGGATGTAGCCCGCGCCCGCCTCTGCGGCAATGGCCCGGCCGGACTTGGGGGCTAGACCGGCAGACCGAGGGCGGCCAGCTGGCCCGCCAGCCGCTCGGGCTCCTCGAACCGCACGGCGTGAAAGCCCAGAGCCGCCGCCGCGGCCGCATTGGCCGGGGAATCGTCGATGAAGACGCAATCGCGCGCCTCCAGCCCGAACCGGGCGAGGAAGAGCCGGAAGATCGCCGGATCGGGCTTGGTCACCCGCTCGCGCCCGGAGACGACCACGCCGTCGAACCCCTGAAGGAAGGGGTGGAGCGCGCAGGTCTCGTCGAATTTCTCGGCGGGAAAATTGGTGATCGCGTAAGTGGGCGCGCCCGCCGCGCGCAGCCGCTCCAACACGCGAACGCTTTCGCCGATGGGGCCGACGATCGTCTCCTGCCAACGCGGATCATAGGCGCGGATCGTCTGCGCATATCGGGGATAGGCGCGCGCCCGCTCGGCGATGACGTCGCCATAAAGCGCGCCCGCGTCCAGCCGCGCATGCCAGCTCATCGGGCAGACCTCGCGCAGAAAGAAATCCAGCTCCTGCGCGTCGTCGATCAGTTTGGCGAACAGCGCGCGCATGTCCCATCGCAGCAGCACATTGCCGATGTCGAACACGACCTTCGTGGGCATCATGGCGCTGGCCCTATTGGAAGAGATAGGCGTCCATCGCGAGCAGGCCGTATTCGTAGCTTGCGTGGATGCGCTTGCCCGGCGCCCCCGCGCCCGCGCCCATGGCGAAGGGCAGCGGCAGGAAATGTTCGTCGCGCGGATGGTTCTCGCGCGCGAAAGGCGCGCGTTCGCGATAATGGGCGATGTCGTCCTGCGCGCCGGCCTCCACCTTGCCGGCGACCCATTCGGTGAAGTCCACCACCCAATCGCGCACGGGCGCCTCGAGCTGGCGTCCCGAGCGCGACAATTCATACAGATTGTGCGTGAGGCTGCCCGAGCCGATCACCAGCACGCCCTCCTCGCGCAGCGGCGCGAGCGCGCGCCCGATGTCCAGATGATGGGCGGCGCCAAGATCCGGCTGCACCGAAATCTGCACGACGGGAATGTCGGCCTGCGGATACATGAGGCACAGGGGCGCCCAGGTTCCATGATCGAAGCCGCGGTCGCTCACGCCGAATGCGTCATGGCCGGCGTCCGCCAGCGCGCGGGCGGCGCGATGGGCGAGCGCAGGCGAACCGGGCGCGGGATAGACGATGTCGAACAGCGCCTGCGGAAAGCCCGCGAAATCGTAGATCATCGCCGGCGCCTCATCGACCGAGAGCAGCGGCGCGCGGCCTTCGAAATGGGCGGTGGCGATGAGGATCGCCTCCGGCCGCGGCAGGTCCTTCGCGACGTTCAGAAAGAAATCATGCGCCGCGCTGGGCTGGATCGCCGTCATCGGCGACCCATGGGAGACGAAGAGCGAAGGCATGCGGGCCATGGCGGATGCTCCAGTTTGCGGCGGCGGAGACGAATTCACACGAGGCCCAGCCGCTCCGCCAGCGCGGCCAGCCAAACCAGCCCCGCCAGCGCGAGCGCGCAGAACACGGCGGCTGAGCCCAGATCCTTCACCACGCCGATCTGCGGATGCAATTCGGGCGTGACGTGATCGGCGAGTTTCTCGACGGCCGTGTTGAGCAGCTCGACCGCCAGAACGAGCAGCACGACGCCCACCAGCGCCACGCG
>CAIXDD010000436.1 GCA_903918155.1 uncultured Hyphomicrobiales bacterium | reverse complement strand
GTGCGCACCGCGCTCGCCGCGGAACCGCGCGACGGCAAGCTATGCGTCTTCATGCCGCCCGTGCATGCGCTTGAGGATTATCTTGAGCTGGTCGCCGCCGTGGAGGAGAGCGCGCGCGAAACGGGCCTGCCGCTGCATGTGGAGGGCTATCCCCCGCCGGTCGATCCGCGCCTTAACGTCATCAAGGTCACGCCCGATCCCGGCGTGATCGAGGTCAATGTGCATCCCGCCGGTTCATGGCGGCAAGCCGTGGAGATTTCGACGGGCCTTTATGAAGACGCGCGGCGCACGCGGCTGGGCGCGGACAAATTCATGATCGACGGCCGCCATACGGGCACGGGCGGGGGCAATCACGTGGTGGTGGGCGGGGAAACGCCTTCGGATTCGCCCTTCCTGCGCCGGCCCGATCTTCTGGCGAGCCTCGTGCTCTATTGGCAGCGCCACCCGAGCCTGTCCTATCTCTTCTCGGGCCTGTTCATCGGCCCCACGAGTCAGGCGCCGCGCATCGACGAGGCCCGTCATGACCAGCTCTACGAGCTTGAGATCGCGCTCGCGCAGACGCCGGGCCCGGGCGAGGCGCAGATTCCGCTCTGGCTCGTGGACAGGCTCTATCGCAACCTGCTGACCGACGTGACGGGCAACACCCATCGCGCGGAAATCTGCATCGACAAGCTCTATTCGCCCGACGGGCCCACGGGCCGGCTCGGCCTCGTGGAGTTCCGCTCGTTCGAAATGCCGCCGGACGCGCGCATGAGCCTCGCGCAGCAATTGCTGCTGCGCGCGCTGATCGCCTGGTTCTGGCGCGAGCCGCAGCGCGGCGGCTTCGTGCGCTGGGGCAGCGCCCTGCACGACCGGTTCATGCTGCCCCATTTCGTCTGGCGCGATTTCCTCGACGTGCTCGCAGACCTCCAATCGGCGGGCTATCCTTTCGATCCGGACTGGTTCGTCGCGCAGCGCGAATTCCGCTTCCCGCTCTACGGAGCCGTCGAACATGGCGGCGTGTCGCTGGAGATCCGGCACGCGCTGGAGCCATGGCATGTGCTGGGCGAGGAAGGATTCGCCGGCGGCACGGCGCGCTTCGTCGACGCGTCGCTGGAGCGGCTTCAGGTGAAGGCGAACGGCTTCGTCGCCGGCCGCCACGTCATCGCCTGCAACGGCCGGCGCGCGCCGATGACGCCGACCGGCGTCTCCGGCGAAGCGGTGGCGGGCGTGCGCTTCAAGGCCTGGTCGCCGGCCTCCGCGCTGCATCCCACGATTCCCGTTCACGCGCCGCTCACCTTCGACGTGCTCGACCTGTGGAACGGGCGCTCGCTGGGGGGCTGCGTGTATCACACGGTTCACCCCGGCGGCCGGAATTACGATGTTTTTCCGGTGAATTCCTACGAAGCCCAAGCCCGCCGGCTGGCGCGCTTCCAGGATCACGGCCATACTCCCGGCCCGTTCGTCGCGCCGCGCGAAGAGCCTTCGGGCGAATTCCCGACGACGCTCGACCTGCGGCGGTGAACCCCCGGAGGAAGCCAGCTTGTCGCCTGATCCGCACCAGACCGTCCGCATCCCCTCGGGGGATCGTGCGCCGCGTCGCAGGCTGGAGGATTGGGCCGCCGGCTATGCGCCCCTGCCCGGCGTTCCCGACGAATTGATGGGGCCGGACGGCGCCGTGCGCCCGCATTGGCGCAAGTTCATGGCGGGGCTCGCGCGCATCGAGCCCGACGACATGGCCAACCGCTTCGCCGGCGCCGATCGGCGCATTCGCGAGATGGGCATTTCCTATCGCGTGCATGGCGAGGCGAACGAACGAAGCTGGCCGCTCGAACGTCTGCCGCTCGTCGTGTCCGACGAGGACTGGCGCGACATTTCGGCCGGGGTGGAGCAGCGCGCGCGCCTCGCCGAAGCCTTCCTGCGCGACGTCTATGGCGCGGGCGAATTGGTCCGCGACGGCGCCCTGCCCGCCGCGGCTCTGGCGGGCTCGCGCGATTTCCTGCCGAGCCTGCGCGGCGTGGAGCCGCCGGGCGGGCGCTATCTGCGCTTATATGCGGTCGATCTCGGCCGCGGGCCGGACGGGCGCTGGTGGGTGCTTGAGGATCGCGCGCAGGCGCCCTCAGGGGCGGGCTACGCGCTGGAGAACAGGCTCGTGGTCTCCGGCGCCTTTCCGCAGCTCTATCGCGACATGAATGTGGAGCGGCTGGCGCCCTTCTTCCGCGATTTCCGCGCGGGCCTGACCAGCGCCGCGCAACGCAGCAATCCGCGCATCTGCCTGCTGACGCCGGGCCCCTACAGCCAGACCTATTTCGAACAGGCCTATCTCGCGCGCTATCTCGGCTTCCTTCTGGTGGAGGGCGACGATCTCGTGGTGCGCGACGGCGTGGCCTATGTGCGCACCATCGCGGGCCTGAAACGCGCCGACGTGCTGCTGCGTCGCGTGGATGCGGATTGGTGCGACCCGCTGGAGTTCAACGCCGCCTCGCGCATCGGCGTGCCCGGCCTCGCGCAGGCGATCCGCACGGGCGCCGTGGCGGTGGCCAACGTGCCCGGCGCCGGTCTGCTGGAATCGCGCGCGCTGCTGGGCTTTGCGCCCGCGCTCTGCCGCCGGCTGCTGGGCGAGGACCTGCGCCTTCCCAATATCGCGACATGGTGGTGCGGACAGGACGAGGAGCGCGCCATCGTGCGCGAACGCCTCGACGATCTGGTGATCGCCGGCGCTTTCGAAAACCGCGTTCCCGGCTTCGAGGACCGCACGCGCCTGCTGGGCGCGGACCTCACCGCGCAGGAGAAAGACAAGCTGCTCGCAGCGCTCGCCGCGCGCGGCCTCGATTATGTGGGGCAGGAGATCGTGCGCCTGTCCACCATGCCGGTGCTGCGCGCGGGCAAGCTGGAGCCCCGGCCCTTCACGCTGCGCGTCTTCGCCGCCGCCACGCCCGACGGCTGGCGCATCATGCCCGGCGGCTTCTGCCGCGTTTCGGACGCGGCCGACGCGCGCGCCATTTCGATGCGCGGCGACGTCACCTCCGCCGATGTGTGGATCGGCGCGGACCGGCCCGTGGACGCCGCAACCTTGCTGCCCGCGCGCGAAAACGTGCGCGTGGTGCGCATGCTGGGCAATCTGCCGAGCCGCGCCGCAGACAATCTGTTCTGGTTCG
>CAIXDD010000435.1 GCA_903918155.1 uncultured Hyphomicrobiales bacterium | reverse complement strand
CGGAGCGGACTTGCTGGAGATTACGCCCGCATTGACGACAAGATCGTCAGCGGCGACGCCAAGATGGCTGGCGGCCATTTCGATCATCAGGCGGCGCGCCTCCGCGGCGGCGTTGCGCAAGGTGACGCCGCCGTGGGACACGCCGGTGGAGCCGGACGCGCCCCCCTGATCGACGCTGGTGCCGGAATCGCCCATGTCGATGAGAACGCGCTCGACCGGCAGGTCGAGTTCTTCGGCCACCATTTGCGCGACGCCGACGTCGGTGCCCTGGCCCATGTCCATCTTGCCGAAATAGGCGACGGCCGTGCCGTCCTGGCGGATGGAGATATAGGAGGCGAGCTTGCGGGGATCGAGCGGCGGGCGCTTCTCAAGCCCGAAACCGGCCGCGCGGGCGGAAACGCCGGGCATGACGACGCTGACGGTGAGCGCGCCGGCGCCGGCGAGGAAATGACGACGATTGAGCGGGTGGTTCATCTTCGCCTCCTTACGCCTGAGCCGCGCGCTTGACGGCGCGCATGATGGAAACGTGGGTCGCGCAGCGGCATTTGAGGCCGGTGAGCGCCTCCTCGATCTGCGCGTCGGTGGGCTTGGGGGTCTTGTCGAGGAGCGAGACGGTCGTCATCACCCAGCCGTTCATGCAATAGCCGCATTGGGGCACCTGCTCGGCGATGAAGGCTTCCTGCACCTTGTGCGGCTTGCCGTTCTGCGAGAGGCCGGCGAGCGTCGTGATCTTGCTCTTGCCCAGCGAATCCACCGGCGTCACGCAGGAGCGCACGGGCTGCCCGTCCACCAGAACGGTGCAGGCGCCGCATTGGGCGAGGCCGCAGCCGAATTTCGGATTCTTCAGGCCCAAATCGTCGCGCAGCGCATAGAGCAAGGGCATGTCGGAATCGGCGTCGATCGCGTGGGCCTTGCCGTCCACGTTCAGTTCTATCTTGGCCATGGGCCTTCCCTCCGGAGAATTGGCGGGGCCCTTTTTGAACAGGGCCTCTGCCGGACAGTCTGCGGGTTTTTACGGCGAGCGTAAAGCGCGGCGCGCGCGATCAGGCGAAGACGTCGCCCGCCGCGCCCAAACCGCGCCCCATCGCCAGTTGCTCCAAGGGCTTGCGCGTGCGCGCCTCGCGCTCGCGGGCGGGCAATTCCTCTGGCAGGGCGTCCGGGTCCGCCTGCCGGCCGATGGCGATCCCGCACACGACCTCATAGCCTGCCGGCGTGGCGAAGGTCTCGCGCACCTTGTCGGGCTCGATGCCGCCGGCCACATGGACCACGAGGCCGAGCGCATTGGCCTGCAGCATCATCTGGGCCAGAGCCTGGCCGCAATCATGCCAGGCGTAGGCGTTGGGCTTGCCGTTGGCCTCAAACGTCATGCGCGCGACGCTGAACAGAAGCGCCGGCGCGGTGACCGCCCAGCGCTGGTTCTTGGGCGCGAAACAGGCAAGCGCCTTCGCATAAAGGTCCGGATCGTCCTTGGTGGCGACGATCCAGCGCCAGGGCTGGCTGTTGTTGGTGGAGGCCGCCCAGCGGCCCGCCTCCAGAATCGTGCGCAGGTCCGCCGTCGAGACGGGATCGGCCGCAAAAGAGCGCGGGCTCCAGCGCTCGCGCACCAGTTCATGCAGCGGGGCTTGGGTGACGGCGGGCTTTCTCAAAGGATTCACGATCTTGTCTCCGTTCATTTCTCGGCTCCCACGGCCTTCTTCACGCGGGCGATGAATTCAGGCGAGGATTTCACCATGGCGTCGGTGAGCGCCTGAATCTCCGCCGCGTTGCGCGGGGTGATGGACAGATTGCGTTTCTCGGCTTCCTCAAGGAAAGCCTTGTCCCGCATCATCGCGTCGAACGCGGCGCGATAGGCGCCGACGCGATCGGCCGGCGTATTGGGGCCGGCGGCGAGCGCGCGCGCATGGGGCGTGCCGGCGGCGAGGAACTCCGCGACGCGCCGGCTCTCGCCCTCCGACAATTCGATCAGCGTCGGCACGTCCGGCAATTCCTTCATGCGCGACAGCGTGAATTGCACGGGGATCACCACCTTGCGCTCGCGCAGCCAATGCGCGTTGCCGCCGGTGAGATTCTCCCAGGCGATCGTCCAGCCCGCGATTTCGCCACGCTCCATCGCCAGATTCAGCTCGCCGCCGGTGGGGTAGCCCGCGATCACGCGAAACTGCGCGCCCAGCGCGTCTTTCAGCAACGTCGCCCATTGATAGCTCAGATGCGAGCGGCCCATGGAGCCCAGCACAAGCTCGCGCGACTTCAGCTCCTCCACGGAGCGGCCCGGCGAGGCGTGCCAGATGGCGAGCACCTGGCTGATCTGGTCATAGGCGCCGATCCACTGGAACTTGCTCGACTCGAAGCGCACGCCCTCGCTCTGCAATTTCTCGATCAGCGGCAGGGCGTGGGTGAGCAGGATTTTCGAACCGTCCTGCGGGCCCGCGCCATACATGAAATTGGCCGCCGTCGCCCCGCCCGCCCCCGGCATATGCTCGACGATGAAGGTGGGATTGCCCGGCAGGAACCGCCCGTAATGATTGGCGAGCAGGCGGCCGTAAAGATCGTAGCTGCCGCCCGGCCCCGTGCCCATGACGATGGAGATGGCGCGGCCCTTGAAAAACGTCTCGGGCGCCTGCGCCCGCGCGTCCGGCCCCGGCCCCAAGAGCGATGCGGCGAACCCGATGGCTGCGGCCGCAGCCGCGCTGACATGCTTGATCATGATCCCCTCCCTTATGCGGCGCAGGAGACCATGGCGGCGCAAGCGCGGTCAAGCCGCAGGCCGGACCTGCGCCGCGCGCCTATTTGAGCGCGTTGCGCGCGGCCGCCACGACATGCTCGGGCGCATGGACAACGTCATGCACGATCTTCGCGATGTCCTCGCCGCTGATCGGATCGAGATCGACCTGCGCCTTCTCCGCATCGCCCATGAAGTCCGCATCGCGCAGGGATTTCGCGAAGGCCTCGCGCAATTGCAGCACGCGCGCGCTCGAAACCCCCGGCGGGGCGAGATAGGGCTGGCCCAATTCGGCCGGCGCGGAAATGAGCGCAAGGACGCGGCGTTCGTCGTCGTTGCGCGCAAGCTCGGTGAGCAAGGGCACGTCGGGAATGTCCTTGTCGCGCCGCGATCCCACCTGCGCGAAAAAGACGAGGCGCTTTTCGTCCAGCCACCGCTGAAAGCCGGCGGAGATGGAGGCGAGACTGCCCGAGCGCGCGTTGATCTCCCCGCGCTCCATCGCCAGAAAGACTTCCGTCGAACTCTTGTAGCCGTTCACGATGCGAAACTTGGCGCCGAGCATATTGTTCATCACCGTGGGATAAATGGCGATGGAGGAGCCCGGCCCCGTGCTGCCCACGACCAGTTCGCGGCTCCGCAAATCCTCAAGCGTCAGGACGCCGGCCGTGCGAAAGGCGAACACCGCCTCGTTGCGCCCGCCCGTGGAGCCAAGCCAGTTGAACTTGCTCGCGTCGAAGCGCACGCCGCGGCCGTCGAGCACCTGATTGAGCGGCACGGCGTTGTTGAAGACCGCGATGCTCGTGCCGTCCTTGGGCGCGATCTCATACATGTAATTGGCGGCGAGCATATTGCCCGCGCCGGGCATGTTGTTCACGACGAGATTGGGCGCGCCGACGATATATTTGCCCATGTGACGCGCGGTCAGACGCGCGACGAGATCATAAACCCCGCCTGGCCCCGTGCTGGTGACGATGGTGATCGTCTTGCCCTTGTAGAAATCCTCCTGCGCGGCCGCAGGCGCCGCGCAGGCGGCGGCGACGAGCGCGCCCAGACCGATGATGCGTGAACCTCGTGATGCCGACATGACGTTCTCCACGACGCGAGCAGGAAGGATCAGACGCGCACAAGCTCCGAAATGCGCTCGGCGACATTGACGTCGCGGCCCAATTCGCAGCGCACGGAGCGCACGCGGTAGGATTTGGGATCGAGCCCCATGGCAGGCTTTCCCTCGGCCTGGTCGCGCAAGGCCTGCAACAGCAGGCGGCGCAATTTCACGATGGCCGCATCGCCCGCGAGCAGATATTCGCGCGAACGGTCGACGATCGGCCCCATGGATTCCTGAATCGCGCAATCCTGCGTGCCGAACCCCTTGATGCCGGTGAAGGACTTGCCGGACGCCTGCAAGGCGCGGTCGATCAGGTAATCGTTCGACTTGTTGCGGATGGCGTGATCGGAGCCGGGGCTGTTCTCGGTATGGATCCACGAGCCTTCGACGCAGCGATCGATCTCCGCCTGCGTCAGCGGCGCATCGGCCTTGAAGTCGATGCTGTAGAGCATCGTGTTCTCATCGTCGATGGGCACCCACATATGCGCCGCATGGGGCCGCGTGGAGATGATCTTGTGGAACGGCATCAGCATGATGTTCAGGTTCCAGGCGATATTCTCGCCGCCGAGGTCGCGGCCCGTGGCGACGACGAAGCCGAAATCCGTGGCCGTCACTTCGTAATGGCTGGGCACGACGTTGCGGCTGGGATCGGGATTGTCGCCCTTGTGCAGAAAGCTCAGATGCGGCGCGTCGAAGCCCCCTTCCAGCGCCTGCAGCCAATTGCACTCCTGCACATGGCGCGACACATAGCGATGGGATTGGGGCGTCATCGTCCATTCAAGCTCGGGGAATTCCGGCTTCAAATCCGGCGGGCCCATATAGGCCCACACCAGACCCGCGCGTTCGATGCAGGGATAGGACTTGATCTTCAGATCGCGCTTGATGCCGGCGAGCTGGTCTGCGGTGGTGGTGGGCGGCACGCAAGGCGCGTCCACGCAGGCGCCGTTCACGTCGAACTT
>CAIXDD010000434.1 GCA_903918155.1 uncultured Hyphomicrobiales bacterium | reverse complement strand
GAAGAAGTGCAGATCGAGCTGCGCAACACGCCGGGCGTGTCCGTGCTGATCTATGATCAGGTCTGCGCCACCGAGAAGCGCCGTCGCATCAAGCGCGGCAAGATGGAAGCGCCTACCAAGCGCGTCTTCATCAACCAGGCGGTCTGCGAGGGCTGTGGCGATTGCTCGGTGAAGTCGAACTGCCTGTCGGTCGAGCCGGTTGAAACGGAGTACGGCCGCAAGCGGCAGATCAACCAGTCGACCTGCAATACAGATTATTCCTGTATCGAGGGCTTCTGTCCGTCCTTCGTCACGGTTGTCGGTGGCGATCGCAAATCCGATGGCGAGCGCAGCGCGCCGACATTCGACGTGTCGGGACTGCCGAGGCCGACCCTGCCGCAACTTGGGCATGAGGCGTGGAACGTGCTCTTCACCGGCGTGGGCGGCACAGGCGTCACAACTGTGGCCGCCGTGCTCGCGATGGCGGCGCACGTTGACGGCAAGGCGTCGCAAACGCTGGACATGACGGGCCTCGCGCAGAAGGGCGGGCCTGTGCTGTCGCATGTTCGCTTTGCGCTCGACCCGGACGACATCAAGGCGGGCAAGACGCCGCCGGCGTCGGCCGACGTGATCATTGCATGCGATCTCGTAGTCGCGTCGTCAGGCGATGCGCTGGTCATGTTTGACAAGGCGCGAACCGCGGTTGTCGCGAACCATGACGTGACGCCGACGAAGGAGATCATCGAGAACCGCAATGTGCGCTTCGACCCGGACCTGCTGACGGCGCGCGTGCGCTCGCGGGCGAAGACGTTCGCGGCGACGAATGCCGAGGCGCTGGCCGAGCATCATTTCGGCGACGCGATCTACACCAACATGATCATGCTGGGCATGGCGTGGCAGAACGGGCTGATCCCAGTCTCTGATGTCGCGATCTACGAAGCCAACCGGCTCAACAAGGTCAAGATCAAGGAGAATGCGGCAGCGTTCGACCTCGGCCGCATCGCTGCCGTGAATCCCGACATTGTGCAGGCTGCAGCTCCCAAGCGGCCGGAGATCGAGCCGCTGAAGCTCGACGAGCTGATCGCGCGCCGCGCCGAGATGCTCAAGGAGTATCAGAACCCCGCCTATGCCGACATGTACGAGGCGCGCATCGCGCGCGTCCGGGCGGCGGAGAGTAATCTGGGCCTGGGCGAACAGCTTACCTATGCGGCGGCCACCTATCTCGCCAAGCTGATGGCCTACAAGGACGAGTACGAGGTCGCGCGGCTCTACACGCGTCCGGAGTACAAGCATGCCGTCGAGGACACGTTTGGCAAGAACACCAAGCTTACTTTCCTGCTCGCACCGCCGATGATCTCGAAGAAGAACCACAAGGGAGAACTGACCAAGAAGCCATTCGGTCCGTGGATGATGGTGGGCTTCAAGGTTCTCCGGAAGCTGAAATTCCTGCGCGGCGGTTCGTTCGACATCTTCGGCAAGACCGAGGAGCGTGTCATGGAGCGCCGGCTGCGCGACGAATATCTCGAGCGCCTCGAGAAGCTCTCTGCGGGCCTGCGTGCCGAAAATCTTGCGCTGGCGGTGGAGATTGCAACCATTCCCGACGACATTCGCGGTTATGGCCATGTGAAGGAGCGCGCCGTCGTGGCGGCAGAGAAGAAGCTAGCCGCCCTGATGGCCAGGTGGAATGCTGGGCCCGCTCCCAGGATGCAGGCGGCAGAATAGGACAGGGCAGTGTGTTGCTGCCAGCCGCGTCGCGGTCGTCAGCCGCCGCACTGTCCAGGGACAGAATTGCTGGGGCCGTTGCCAGAATTCAGGCGCAGCGCGACGATTGCAAGCGACGGGCCGGGGCAGACTGCATTCGATGCGGAGATCGGTCAGGAGCCGGGCACGCCGCCGCAGGTCGTCGATAGTGCGGACAGGGCGATAAACCGGGAACGGTTCGCGTTTTGCGCGGAAGGCGCTGGCGACTCCTTAGGTGTGGTGCGCTAAGTCACTCTGCATGGACACGTTCGAGGCGGATTCGGTGGTGATCGGCGCGGGGGCCGTGGGGCTTGCCTGCGCCCGTGCGCTCGCGCTCAAGGGCCGGGATGTGCTGGTCCTGGAAGCGGCGAGCGCGATCGCGACCGAGACGTCCTCGCGCAATTCCGAAGTCGTTCATGCCGGG
>CAIXDD010000433.1 GCA_903918155.1 uncultured Hyphomicrobiales bacterium | reverse complement strand
TGCGCCGTCGAAATCGTGATGCCGCGCGCCTTCTCTTCCGGCGCCTTGTCGATCTGGTCGTAGGCGGTGAACGTCGCCCCGCCGGACTCAGCAAGCACCTTCGTGATCGCAGCCGTCAAAGACGTCTTGCCGTGGTCCACGTGACCGATCGTGCCGATGTTGCAGTGCGGCTTCGTGCGTTCGAATTTTTCCTTCGCCATGGCCCTGTTCCAAAGTTCGCTCCGCCCGGCGGCGGAAAAGCCGCGGTTCGGTAGGCGATTTTGGCGGAAATCGCAAGAGCGGGGCTGGCGGGGCCGGACCCCAGCCGGCTCCTCGGCGAAATCGGGGCGCATCTCGGGCGCAGCGCCCCGCCCCCTCCCGCCGCCTCGCGCCGCCTCGCGCGGGCGCGCGAAACGGGCTAAACCTCAAGCGCGCGCATGGGCGCGACAGGAGGGCCCGATGAACAGACGCAGCATGATGATCGCCGCCGTGGCGGCCGCCCTGGGCGCGCCGGCGCCGCAGGCTCTCGCCCAGCAGGCCGCCGCCCAGCCGGCCGTGAAGATCGGCCTCATCCTGCCCATGACGGGCCAGCAGGCCGCCTCCGGCCGCCAGATGCTCGCCGGCGCGCGGCTCTATCAGGCGCTCAACGGCGACATGGCCGGCGGACGCAAGGTGGAGTTCATCGTCAAGGACGACGGCGGCGTGGCCGACCAGACGCGCCGCCTCGCGCAGGAGCTGATCGTCAACGACCGCGTGGCCGCCATCGCCGGCTTCGGCCTCACCCCGCTGGCGCTGGCGGTGGGCCCCGTCATCACGCAGGCGAAGGTTCCCGCCGTCATCATGGTGGCCGGCACGGGCATGATCGTGGGCACGTCGCCCTATTTCGTGCGCGTGAGTTTCACCCTGCCCCAGCAGACCATGCCCATCGCGCAATGGGCGTCGGAAAACGGCAAGAAGACCGCCGTCTCCGTCGTGTCCGATTACGGCCCCGGGCTCGACGCGCAGAATGCGTTCAAGGCCCGGTTCGAGGCGCTGGGCGGCAAGGTGATCGAGCAATTGCGCGCGCCCCTCGCCTCGCCCGAATTCGCGCCCTTCCTGCAAAGGGCCAAGGACCTGAAGCCCGACGCCGTGTTCCTCTTCGTGCCCACCCCGCAGGCGGGCGCGCTGATGAAACAGGTGCTCGACCGCGGCCTGCGCGAGGCGGGCGTGCAGGTGATCGGCACCGGCGACGCGCTCGACGACGAGCAGCTCAACGCCATCGGCGAGGGCGCGCTGGGCGTGGTGACGTCCTACAATTATTCCGCCTCCCACGGCTCGCCGGAGAACAGGCGCTTCGTGAGCGAGTTCCAGAAAGCCAATCCGGGCCTGCGCCCCAATGTCATCGGCCTTGGCGGCTATGACGGCGCCCATGCGATCTATCTCGCGCTGGAGCGCACGAAGGGCGACGCCGCCGGCGACCGGCTGATGGAGGCGTTCAAGGGCCTGTCCTGGACGAGCCCGCGCGGCCCCATCTCCATCGATCCCGAAACGCGCGACATCGTGCAGAACATCTACATCCGCCGCGTCGAGAAGAAGGACGGCGAGCTGTGGCACACGGAATTCGCGACCTTCCCTGACCAGAAAAATCCCAACTGACCGGCTCCGCCCCCTTCCGCGCCGACCATGTCGGCAGCCTGCTGCGCCCTGAATCGCTGAAGGAGGCGCGCGCCGCATGGAGCGCGGGGCGCCTCTCGCGCGCGGATCTGCGCGCGGCCGAGGATGCGGCGATCTTCGACGTCGTGCGCCTGCAGGAGGAGGCGGGGCTGCGCGCGATCACCGACGGGGAGTTCCGCCGCGCCTTCTGGCATGTGGATTTCCTCACCAGCCTTGCGGGCGTGGAGGCGACGCGCTCGGATTACGCGGTCAGCTTCAAGGGCAAGGGCGGAGAGACCGCGAGCACGAATTCCATGCTCGCGGTCACCGGCAAGGTGGCGCGCACGCATCCCATCCTGCGCGAGGATTTCCTCTTCCTGAAAGGGGCGACGACGCGCACGCCCAAGATCTGCATGCCCTCGCCGACCTATATGCATCTGCGCGGCGGCGCCAAGGTGGCGGCCGACGCGGCCTATCCCGATCCGGAGGAGTTTTGGGCCGACATGATCGCCGCCTATCGCGCCGAGATCGCGGATCTGGCCGCCCATGGCCTCACCTATCTGCAGCTCGACGACGTGTCCTTCGCCACCATGTGCGACGCGGGCGTGCGCGCGCAGGTGCGCGCCGACGGCATGAATCCCGACGACCTGCCGGCGAAATACGCACGCGTCGTCTCCGCCCTCGTCGCCGACCGGCCCAAGGGCCTCACGGTGACCATGCACACCTGCAGGGGCAATCACGAAAGCATGTGGATGGCGGAAGGCGGCTATGATTCCGTCGCCGACGCCATGCTGAACCTGACCGACGTCGACGGCTTTTTCCTCGAATACGACACGCAGCGCGCGGGCGGTTTCGCGCCGCTGCGCTTCGCGCCGAAGGGCAAGCGCATCACGCTCGGCCTCGTGAGTTCGAAGGAAGCGGCTCTCGAGACGAAGGACGATCTTTTGCGCCGCATCGAGGAGGCGGCCAAATATGTCGCGCTCGATCAATTGGGCGTGAGCCCGCAATGCGGCTTCGCCTCCACGACGCGCGGCAATCGCCTGACGACGGACATCCAGCGACGCAAGCTCGCGCTTTGCGTGGAGGTCGCGCAGGAGGTTTGGGGCGGGCTGTAGGGCTTGCTGGAGCGGGTGAAGGGAATCGAACCCTTTTCTGGAGATAAGGAAGCTTATCTCGTCACGGACCCCATATTTATGATTACAGACTTTACGGAAATAGTGCCACAGACGAAAAGCACAAGCGATCCAATGAACGCAAAAACCGCTAGAATATGAAAAGATCCGTAGACATAAGACCAAACATTAGAACGCTTACCTTTCTCAACATAAGGGTGTTCATACGTAAACCGATACGAGGCGACAAAACCGGCTGAAGTGTAGAAGACCAAGTAAGCGAGGCCGATCCCAATTAGCGAGAAAACTACGCCCATTGCGAACTGAAATAGGCTCTCTGTAATCTCCGCTAACATATCGATCTTGATTACTTCGTTCGAAACAAGCCCGCCAATGAATGCTAAAGTGGAAACAGCAGCGCCACCGTTTATAATAATTACGACCTTAAACGCAGTTTCAGATATCCTTGTTGCTGCGTCGTTCAACATATCCAATCGTTTGTGCCAGCGGTCGTGTTCCCGCTGGGCTGAAGCTTTTTTGAAATTCTGATAATCGACAGAATCCTGATGCTCGCTCATTTGCGATCCGAACGACTTTTAAAAAAGAAAAAATACAACACATAACTGATTGAAAAAACTGGAGCGGGTGAAGGGAATCGAACCCTCGTATTCAGCT
>CAIXDD010000432.1 GCA_903918155.1 uncultured Hyphomicrobiales bacterium | reverse complement strand
GATGCGTCGAGTTTCGCCGCGCTCACCGCCCCAGCCAGCGTCGCGGAACGTCCCGGCCAATCCGTCGCGTCCGCGCCGGCGAAGAAGCAGGCGGCGCGGGCGGAAGCCGTCGCGATGATATTCGGCGCGCCCTCGCTCGACGCGTCTTTCCAGACCGGCTTCCAGACTCCGCGCTGATCGCGCCGGCGCAATAGGGCGCGCGCGTCGCCGCCGTGCCTGCGCCCGCTCGCGACTGCGCGGGAGAGGGCTTCTTGACCGGCTGGGGCGCCTTGCGCTTTCTGATGTCTTTCAGGCGGCGCGCGGCGCCGCGACCACGGGTGCGCGCATGATTCCCAATGTTCTCTCCATCGCGGGATCGGATCCCTCCGGCGGCGCCGGCGTGCAGGCGGATCTGAAAACATTCTCCGCCATGGGCTGCTACGGCATGGCCGCGCTGACCGCGCTCACGGCGCAAAATACGCGCGGCGTGAGCGGCGTGCATGTTCCCCCCGCCTCTTTCGTCGCCGCGCAGATCGACGCGATTTTCGCTGACGTGCGGGTGGATGCGGTGAAGATCGGCATGCTCGCGACCGGCGAGATCGTCGAGGCGGTGGCCGATCGGCTCCGCGTCCATGGCGCGCAGCGCATCGTGCTCGATCCCGTGCTCGTGGCCACGAGCGGGGATTCGCTGGGCGCGCCCGACGTGGTGGAGGCGATGAAGCGGCGGCTCATTCCGCTGGCGCGCGTCGTCACGCCCAATCTGCCGGAGGCCGCGCGGCTCACGGGCTTGCCGGAGCCCGCGAGTCTGGCCGCGCTCGAAGCGCTGGCGCGCGCCACATTGGCGCTTGGCGCGCAGGCGGCGCTCGTGAAGGGCGGCCATATGGCGGGCGCGCAGGCGCCCGATGCGCTGGCGGACGTCTCGGGCGTGCGCGTGTTCTCGGCGCCGCGCGTGGACACGCGCAACACCCATGGCACCGGCTGCACCTTGTCGTCCGCCATCGCCGCGCGGCTTGCGCTGGGCGACGATCTCGTGCGCGCGGTGGACGCCGCCAAGCGCTATCTCACCGGCGCGCTGGCTGCGAGCGGGCGTCTGCAGGTGGGCTCAGGCGAAGGCCACGGCCCCGTGCATCACTTCTACGACCTGTGGACGTGAGCCGCGTCTAGAGCGCCTCGAACGTGTCCACCATCCGCTTGCGCATCGCCTGATCGGGCAGGCGGCCCATGGCGGCCTTCAGATTGTCGGTCATATATTGCGGCTTGTCGGTGCCGGGAATGACCGCCGTGATCGCGGGATTGCCGAGCAGCCATTTGAGCGCGAATTGCGCCCAGCTCGTCACGTCGATCTCCTTGGCGTAATCGGGCAGCGGCTTGCCCGCCGCCTTCTGGAAGAAACGTCCGCGCCCGAAGGGCAGATTGGTGAGGATCGCGCAGCCCGCGTCGGCGGCGGCGGGGATCACGCGCTCTTCGGAATTGCGGTCCACCATCGAGAAGTCGATCTGCAGAAAATCCGGCTTCTGCTTTTTCACGATCGCCTCCACCGCGTCGTAATCGCGATCGAAGGAGGAAGACACGCCGAAATATTTGCTCAGGCCCTGCTGTTTCCAGTCGCGCAGGAGCGCGAGGTCCTGATTGGGATCGCGCGGATTGTGCAATTGCATGAGCGAGACGCTCTGCGTCTTGAGCCGCGCGAAGGAGCCTTTCATCTCGCTGGTCGTCGCCTCGCGGTCGGCGACGCGCACTTTGGTCGCAAGAAAAATCTTGTCGCGCACTTGCGCGGCGTCGAACAGCTCGCCCAGACGCGCCTCCGCCATGCCATAGGAGGGCGCGGTGTCCACGAGCCGCCCGCCGCCGGCCACCAAAGTCTTCAGCACGTCCGCGCGTTCGTTGAATTTCGCCTGATCGTTTTCGAAATCGAAAATGATCGCGGTGCCGATCCCAACGCACGGCAGCATTTCGCCGGTGCTGGGAATCTTGCGCGCGAGCAGGCCCGCCTGCGCGAAGCCTGCGCCGGGCAGCGCGAGCGAGCTTGCCGCGCTTGCGGCGAGCGTCAGCGCCGCGCGGCGGGTGAGGGGGATGAAATCTTGCGTCATGCGGAAGCTCCCTTCGAAGTTGAAACGGGGTTTTGCGCGGCCGTGCGCCTGTCCTGCGCGCGGCCGAGCGCGAGGGCCAGCGCGCCCCAGCCGATCATGGCGGGGATTGCGAGGGCCGCGATCGCGGGCATGTTCAGGCCCAGCGCGCGCAGGCCCGTGAAGGCCCACGACCACGCCACGTCGCCGCCGCGAAAGATCGCCGCGTCGATGATGTTCTTGGCCTTGTATTTCTCCTCGCGCGCGACGCTGGTGAAGAAAATCTCCCGCGCCGGATTGGAGAAGGCGAAATTGGCCGTGCGCTGCAGGGCCTGAAAGGCGATGATCGTCATCAGGCTCGGCGCCAGAATGAGCAGGCCGAAGCCTGCGGCGAAGACAAGCGGCAGGATCGCGGCCGCCGGCCCCGCGCCGATGCGCTTGATGATCTGGCCTGTCGCGAAAAATTGCAGCGCCAGCGTCATGAGATTGGCGGCGAGATCCATGGTCGCGAACATCCGCGTGCGCACCGCCGGATCTTCGGAGGCCGCGCGCACCACGTCCTGCTGCATGAAATAGAGAAACGTGCCGGCGAGCGAGAGCAGCGCCACCCAAAGCGCGAGTCCGGCGAGATAGGGCGAGCGCGCGATCAGCGCGAACCCCTCGAACATGCTCCCGCCCATGGCTTTTTGCGCGTCCGGGTTTTTTTGCGCGTCAGGGTTTCCTTGCGCGTCGGTCGCGTTCTCCGCCGCCGGCCGGGCGGGCGCGGCGCGCTCCAGCCGCATGGCGCAGAAGACCGCGATCTCCAGCAACACGCCTGCGACGATGAGAAGGTTCTCCGCGCCCAGCGTCTGCGCCAGCCCCACGGTGGTCGCCGAGCCCAGCAGCGTGCCCGCCGTGCCGCCCGCCGCCACGAAGCCGAACAGCCTCTTGCCCTGCTCCGTGCGGAAGAGGTCGGCCATGAAGGTCCAGAACACGGAGACCGCGAAGAGATTGAACACGCTCACCCAGACGAAGAAGACGCGCGCCGTCTCCGCCCGCAGCGCCTCGCCCTGCAGCATCGCCCAGAAGATCGCGAGATTGGCGACGAAGACGTGATAGACGATCGGGATGAAGCGCCTGCGCGGCAGCCGGGCCGCGGCGAAGGCGTAGAGCGGGGAGGCGACGAGCATGACGAAGAACGTGGCCGTGAAAAGCCATTGCAGATTGTCGCGCCCCGCCGCCACGCCCATCTCGTCGCGCAGCGGGCGCAGCACGAAATAAGACGCGAGCAGGAAGAAGAAATAGAGGAAGGACCACAGGACCGCCCGGGCCTCCTGCGGCCGCGCGCCGGCGAGTCGCTCCAGCGTCCTGTCCAGCCACGCGCCCATTTCGCCCCCTCAGGTCTCTTTTTCGGGCCGCATTCTGCCCAATTCTCAAGGGCTGGCAATGGTTGGGCCGCCTCGGCGATTGGCGCCGCGCCCGTCGCGCACTAGAAACGGGCCTTCAGGAGTTCAAGACATGCGGGATTTGGAATTGGGCGGCGACGCCCGCCCGGCCGGCCATCCGCCGGTCGCCTTCGGCAGGGCAGGGGTGTTGCTCGTCAACCTCGGCACCCCCGACGCCACCGATTATTGGTCCATGCGCCGGTATCTGAAGGAATTCCTCTCCGACCGGCGGGTCATCGAGACGCCGCGCGCCATCTGGTGGCCCCTGCTCAATCTGGTCATCCTGACGACGCGGCCGGGCCGCAAGGGCAAGGATTACGACACGATCTGGAACCGGGAGCGCGACGAGGGGCCCTTGCGCACCATCACCCGCGCGCAGGCGGACAAGCTCGCCCAATGGGTCGCCGGCGGCGGGCTGGGCGCGACGCGCCGCCCCGTCCTGGTGGATTGGGCGATGCGCTACGGCAATCCCTCCATCGCCTCGCGCATCGCCGCGCTGCAGGCGCAGGGCTGCGAGCGCATTCTCGTCGTGCCCCTCTATCCGCAATACGCCGCCGCCACCAGCGCCACCGTGGCGGACAAGACCTTCGACGCGCTGAAGGCCATGCGCTGGCAGCCGGCCGTGCGCATCGCGCCGCCCTGGCATGACGACGAGGCCTATATCGACGCGCTCGCCGTCTCGATCCGCGAAAGCCTTGCGGGGCTCGACTTCGAGCCGGAGACCATCGTGGCCTCCTACCACGGCATTCCGCAGAGCTATTTCGACAAGGGCGACCCCTATTATTGCCATTGCGCGAAGACCACGCGGCTCCTGCGCGAAAAGCTCGGCCTCTCGCCCGATCGCCTCCTGATGACGTTTCAATCGCGTTTCGGGCCCGCCAAATGGCTGGAGCCCTATACCGACGCCACCATGCAGGCGCTGGCGGAGAAAGGCGTGAAGCGCCTCGCCGTCGTCACGCCCGGCTTCGCCGCCGATTGCCTTGAGACCATCGAGGAGATCGGCATCGAGAACCGCGACATCTTCCTGGAGCACGGCGGAGAGAAATTCGCCCGCATCGAATGCCTCAACGACAGCGCGCCCGGCATGGCCGTTCTGCAGGCGGTGGTCGCGCGCGAATTGCAGGGCTGGATCTGATGCCCGCGCGCGCGCGCGAGTTCTCCATCGTCTTCACGACGGTGGATTCGCGCGAGGCGGCCGAGCGCATTCTCGCCTGCGCGCTCGACCGCAAGCTCGCCGCCTGCGTGCAGGTGAGCGAGGCCGAAAGCCATTATGTGTGGGACGGCGAACGCCGCCGCGTGCGGGAATTCGTGCTCGCCCTCAAGATCAAGAGCGCGGATTACGCCGATCTCGCCGAAGCCCTGCGCCAGGTCCATCCCTATGAAACGCCGGAGCTGGTGCGGGTGGAGATCGCGGAGGGCGACGCGCCCTTTCTCGCCTGGATGCGCGCGACGACGCGCTGACCTTGCAAAGGATCGCCGCCGGCCCCGGCTGCGCGGAAGGCTGGGGGGCGATAGCCCGCGCAATCCGAAGCCGGCGACGAAGGTTTCGCGTCAGATGACGCGTACTGGCGCGCCTAGTCGCACGCGCGAATAGAGATCCACCACATCCTCGTTGAGCATGCGGATGCAACCCGACGACACGGCCTCGCCGATCGTCCATGGCTCATTGGTTCCGTGGATGCGAAACAGCGTGTCGCGTCCGCCGCTGTAGAGATAGAGCGCGCGCGCGCCCAGCGGATTGTCGAGCCCGCCTTCCATGAAGCGGGGCAGATCCGGGCGGCGCTTGATCATGGCGGCGGGCGGGCGCCACGACGGCCATTGCGCCTTGCGGCCGATCCGCGCGCGGCCGCTCCATTCAAAACCCGCGCGTCCGACGCCGATTCCGTAGCGGATCGCGCGTCCCTCGCCCAGCGAGTAATACAGAACGCGGCGGCGCGTATCCACGGTCACGGCGCCCGCGCGCTGTCCCGTGGGATCGGCCGCCAGCACGCGCGTGGGCGCGCTGTCCTCGCGCTGCGGCGCGTAAAAAGAGCCCGGCGCAGCCGTGCGTTGAGGCGCGACGTCGAAATATTGCGCCTGCGCCGCGCCTGTCGTCACAACCGCAGCCAGCGTCGCCGCCGACAAGACTATGCGCGCCGAGTGCATGATCGACCTCTGCGGCTTCTCGTCCTTCGCACGCGCTGCGCAAGGACATCGCGATGACATGGCGAGAACGAGGGCGACGCGGGAAATGTTCCCGCCGTTCGCGCGCGCATCCGCGCCTGGCGCGGGAGCCGGGCGGCGCTCTCAGCGCGGCCAGCTGAAATCGTCGGCGCGGCCCGCGGGCGCCTCCGTTGCGCGCCGCTCCAGAAGCCGGCGCTCGACGATGGCGCGCGCATCGCCCTCGCGCAGGGGGTCTTTCGCGCGCAAGGGCCGCGCAAGCTCGCCGCCCGGCGACAAAGCCGCGCCGGTGAGCGGCAGCACCGGGCCCTTGTCGGGCCGCGCGGGAACGACGACGGCGGGCGCTTCCGGCGGCGCGGCCGCGCGCAGGGGCTCGGGCGTCGTCGCGGCGGGCGGGGCAAGGATGGCTTCGGGCGCTGCGGGAGCGGGCGCCGCGCGCTCCATCAGGCGGCGCAGGTCGCCTTCGGTGAAATAGGCGAGCTTGCGCGCGCCCGCGCGCGTGAAATGCACGCCGTCGCTGGCGCGCAGGCGCGTCGTCAGGCCGTTCACGTCGGGGCCGAACATCTTGAAGCGATGACGCTCGTCGACGAAGCCCTCCCAGGTGTCGACGAAACCGGCGCCGGCGCGCTCCGCCGTCTCGCGATAGATTTCGTTGAGTTCGAGAAGGCCCGCCGACAGCCGCTCGTTCTGCATCACCGGCGCGCCGACCCACACAAGCGGCACGCCCTTGTCGCGAAAGGCGTCGGCGAAGGCCTGCGCGCGCGCCGCATAGATCTCCCGCCAGCGCGGCGCGCGCGGGTCAAGGCTCTGCGCGCCCTCGCGCAGCGGCTGGCGATCATTGCTGCCCACCAGCATCACCGCGGCGTCGATCTTCTGCGGACCCGCGAGCAATTCGCGCGCGGCCTTCGGCCAGTCGTAATAATCGTCGCGCGCCAGACCTGTGTTTTCGCGCGCCTTGCGCAGGATGACGACATGGGCGCGGTCCGCGAACGCCTCCTGCAGGCCCTGCGCGAGGAACAGGCCCACATTGTCGCCCAGAACCGCGATGGTGAAGGCAGGCGCCGCAGGCGCGCCCGGCGCGGTCTCCGCTGCGCCCGACGGGGCGGCATGGGTGGCGGAGGGGCGCGGCGCGCCCTCGTGCGCGTCCGGGCGGGCGAGCGCGGGGTTGCGCCATGCGCCGGGCTCGCCCTCGCGGGCGAATCCTTGCCGGGGCGCAAGGCCGCGGATCATGCGCGTGGGGCGCTGCACGAGGGAGCGCTGCCGGGCCTCCATCCGCTCGCGCTCGCGCCGCCAATAGGTCGCCGCCGAGGAATCGTCGATCTGCGCCTGCGCCGGCGCCGGCGCGAAAAGGGCTGCGGCGAGCGCGCCGGTGAG